>JAITKT010000303.1 GCA_031278225.1 Deltaproteobacteria bacterium | reverse complement strand
TTGTCCACCGTCACCTGGGCCCAGGTGGCCTTTTGGGCGATGAGGGTGAGCCTCCCCCCGGACTCGGGGAGCGGGGCCGCGGCGGCCGCTTCGGGGGCGGCCGCGGGGGTCGCGGCGGGGGTTTCGGCGGCCGTTCCGGGCGGCGTTCCGGCGATCGTTTCGGCCGCGGGGATCGTTTCCGCGACGGTCGCGGTCGCTCCCGCGGGGCTTTGGGCCGCGGGGGGCGGGACCCGGACGGCCGCGGCGGGGGCGGGTTCGGCGGGGGTCGCGGTCGCGGGGGCCGCGGTCTCGACGGTGTCCACGAAGGGGAGGATTCGGGCCGCGAAGTTGTGGAAATTGGTGTTGAAGATCGCGAGGAGGGTCGCGACCGCGAGGACGGCCAGGATCACGAGAAAGGTCCCGGTGAGGGACATGCCCTCGTCGCCCGCGAGATCGATTTCCTTGTACTTCGCGGTCAGGGGTTTTCTGAGGTCGTTGTCGGCCTGGCCCGCGATCCTCTTGTAGGCGGCTATGAGGTCGGCCGGATCGAGGTTCACGTTCATGGCGTAGGAACGTATGAAACCCTTGGCGTAGACCGGGGCCAGACCCGTGAAGGTGCCGGCCTCCATGTTGGCCAGCTGGTCCATGTTGATCTTGGTTTTGGAGGAGATCTCCGAGCGGGAGATCCCCTGGCTTTCCCTCGCCCGGAGGAGCCAGGCCCCGAGTTCGGCCAGACTGCCCAGTTCGGCGGGGGTCGCGGGCGCGGCGGCCTCGGCCGCGGTTTCGCGGTCGGGGGCGGGGTTATCGGGGCGGATCTTGGGATTGTGGGTCAAGGCGAGGGTTTCCCGGGCGCGGTCAGAGGGTTATCTTGATGACGGCGGTGTTTTTGAGTTCCGCCATCCAGGTTTCGTATTTGGACCTGAGCTTCATCTGTTCCAGCTGCCTTCTGGCGCCGGCCTTCTGCTCGGGGGTCCAGGTCTTCTCTTCTTTCTTGCCTCTCCGTCCCCGGGAGGGTTCCTCGGGGGGCGGGGCCTCCAGGGGCATCACCGTTATCAAAAGAACCACGTCGCCGCCGTTCAGGGGAATGGAGACCTCGCCGGGGGTGAGGTTTCTCGCGAGCTGCTGCAGTTCGGGCTGCAGGTCCCGCACCACGAGGTTTCCCGGGTCCCCGCCGTTGTCGGCGCCCGGGCCCTCGCTGTGGCGTCGGGCCGCTTCCGCGAAGGGGAGGCCGTTTTCAATCTCTTCCTTGATCTTGGCGGCTCTCTCGATTACCTTCTGGACCTCCCGGGGGGAAGACCGGAGAAATATGATGCGCACCCCGTGAAAGTCCGAGACCCCCGTGGCCGAGACCGCCTGGGAGGCGGTCGCGGGGATCTTCCCGGAGAGGAAGTCGTTCACCTCCTGGTCCGTCACGACCGTCTTTCCCATGAAGTTGTAGCCCACGATCTTCTGCCTCAGGAGCTCTATTTTGTACTGGCTCCTGAAGGTTTCGAGAGTGGTGCCGCCGGCCTCGAGGGACTTGCGCAGCTGGGTCATGTTGATGTTGTTTTCTTTTAAAATCCCCTCCACGGCCTCGTCCACCTCGGCTTCGGAGACCCCGATGCCCATCTTGGAGGCGGCCTCGCGGACCAGCTCCTCCTCCACCATCATTTCCAAAAGCTGGCGTTCCGGGTTCCCGGTGGAGGAGAGGGCCGCTTTCTGTTCGGGGGAGAGGGTTTTCAGGCGGGCTTGGAGTTCCGAGAGGGTTATGATGCCGCGGTTGACTTTGGCCACGATCCTGTCGTTGACCGTGTCCGCCCGGGACTCCCCGCCCGAAATCGCGAGCCCCGAAAGGGCCGCGAGAACGATTGCGAAAGCGGTCGCGGACGCCCGCGAGATTTTGCGCTTGGTCTTTGTGGTCATTTGGGGTCCTCGCCGGAAAGTCAAAGCGTGAATGGATTCGCCCCGGAAAGCCGGCGGGCTCCGTCCCCCGCGCGGGCGTTCCGGTCGCGCGCGCGGATCCGCCTTTCGCGGTCCGAACGCGCCCGATGGGAATGATAACCTTTATCGCCGGGTTTATCAAGATTTCCGCCCCCGGCGCGGACGCACCCGGAAAGTTCCCCGAAAAAACGGCCGCCCGACCGTTTTCGGGGCTTTCCGAAGGGAGGCCCGCCCCGGGCGGTTCGGGCGGTTCGGGGATTTCGGGCGGAATCGGTTCCGGTTTTCGCCGCCTCCCCGCGAAAAATAAAAAGAAACGTAAAAAAAGGGGGACGTTTTGAAAAACCGGGCACCCCCTTGGAAAACCGGGGATAAAGAGGCAAGGGCCGGCGAAGGCCCCCGGAAAACCGACGAAAAAAGAAGCGGATGAAACGCCGCGGATCCCCGCGGTCGCGGCGCTTCGCGGCGGGGCCCGCGAAAAATGTTCAAACCGCGCGCCCGATCGCCCCCGAAAGGCCGGTTTTCGCGAGCGGGACCCGCGAAAACGGGGGCGAAAAGGGGGGGCGACGGGGGAAAAAAGGTAAAAAAGGGGAACCCCCTCGGGAAAACGGGAAAAAACGGGAAAAAACGGAAAAAAACGAAAAAACCCCGGAAAATCCGCGAAAACCGGGAAAACCCGGGGGGGGCGATTGATTTCTCCCCCGGGTTTTTTCCGCGGCGGCGTTCGGCCGCGGCCCCGAAAAAACGTTCTTTGTTGATTTCACGGGCGAATGGGGGTACCATTTCCCGAGGCTTTCGCCCCAAACCCCGGCGCCGTTCGGCGCGTTCCACGCCAAAGGACACCAACGGAAAATGAATTCCCCACGAACAGCCGCGCAATCGCGCCGTCGCCGTCTTTTGATCGCTTTGTTCGTTCTTCTCGCGAGCGTGCCCGCGACGGGCCTCAGGGCCTTTTCCCAGAGCTCCGCCGACACCGGTCAGCAGAACTCCAAGCAGAGCGAAAGGGAAATGCTCGACATCAACGCCATCGCCACCCTGAGCGTGGGGATCGTGATTCAATCCTACGGCTACATAGGGATATTCGCCGACCTCTACGGGAAGGGCGTCTACGACGCCCGTCAGGTGAAGGAGATGCTCGACGTGACGGTCCAGTATCTCAACAACGCCCAAAACATACTCCACAAGTATCAAAGCCGCTCCGTGGACGTGGCCCCGGGGGACAGGCGCTACATAGCCGAGATCGAGGGGATTTTGGTCATCCTGATCCGGGAGGCCGAAAACCTCCTCTCCTTCACCCAGACCCGCTCGGAGGCGGACCTCGCCAAGTACAACGAATCCCGCGTGCAAGCCCACAAACTCCTCGAGAAATTCACGAGCAACCTGCCCTCCGATTGAAAAGGGACGCGCGGGGCGACGAAGGGCGCGAAGGGCGCGGACGCGCCGAAAGGACCCGGTCAGATGACGAAATTCGGAAAAGCGGGAAAGGCGGAAACGGCGGAAACGGCGTCCACCGCGACCCGGGCGGCCCGGACGGTCGCGGTCTTGACGTTTTTCCTCGCGTTTTCCCTTTTCGCGTGCCCCGGGGCCCGGGCCCAGGGGGTTCCGCCCCTCCCCCCGGCGCCCGACGCGGCCGGACGGAACACCCTCGCCACCCCCGAGGGGAGGGAACAGATCCATCTCGCGGCCCTGGGCACCTACAGCGCGGGCTTCGTTCTGGAAGCCTACGGTTACATAGGGGTTTTGGCCGACGTTCTGCATTACGGGGTGTACGAACCCGAAATAGTCCATTCCATGCTTAAGGAGACGAGGCTCTTTTTGGCCAAATCCCTCGACAAGATCAAGGTCTACCGGGACAAGACGGTTCCCGTCTCGGCGGACGATTTGGCCTACATAAACGGCATGGCGGAGATCCTCGAAAATCTCATGGACGAGGCGGACGGTTTGTCGGATTACAGCCAAAGCTTCGATAAGACCGATTACGAGAAATACAAGGAAGCCCGCGCCAAGGCCTGGGCGGGGATAAAGACTCATCTCGGGATAAAGTGAGGGGAGGCGACGCTCGCCGCCCGCGCGGCGCGGGGGCGCTCAATCGTTCCTCGCGAGCGAGGGGGCCTCGGGCGTTCGGCCGGGAAGAATTTTTTTTCCAAAAATTTTTTCGGGTGTTTTTTTCGGATGACAAAACCGCGCCCGCGGGAACCTCGTCGGTTTCCCGCGGGCGCGGTCGTTTTCGTCGTTTTCGCGTTGAAGTTTTTTTTCGGACTCTCGAAAAAACGCCGGGGAAAAAACCGCCCGGAGCGCGGTCGGGGTCGCGGGGGGCGACGCGGGGGGCGGGCGGGGGAGCCCCCGTCACTTTTTCCCGGTT
>JAITKT010000239.1 GCA_031278225.1 Deltaproteobacteria bacterium | reverse complement strand
CCGGGAGTTTTTCCGGGTTTTGAAGCTTGGGGCGAAAGAGACCTCCGAAAGAGCCGGGCGAAAGCGACGCGGGGGAAGGGCGTATGACGCTTCAAAGGGTGGCGGACCACCTCAGGCGGGAGCGTTCGGACTAAACGAAGAATATGCGGTGTTTTCGGGGAAGCGTCACGCTCCTCGGTTTTGGGACGGGACTCTTCGGCCGGACCGGAAGAGCCCGCGAAAGGGCCGGACGAAAGCGACGCGGGGGAAGGGCGGAGGGCTGGTTCAAAGGGTGGGGAGGGCGCCCGCGGAGGGAGCGTTCGCGGACAAAAGTCTGAGACGAGGCGGCGTTTTTCCGGGACGGGTCCGATCGGGGACGCGTCCCATTCCGCCGTTTCGGGCCGGGCGTCCCGGGGCCATGAATCCCGGATCCCGGGGAAAGAGGGCGCCGAAGCCTTGGCCGGGGGTCCGGGGACGGGTCCTCGCGGGAAGTCCGGGGAATCGTTTCGGAGGGGGAGCCGGGGACCCCGGAGGAAAACCCGGACCGTTTTGGGGAGCGGGAGTTCCGGGACCCGGGTTCCCGGGCGGTTCGGTTTCGGGGCGTAGTCGTCGAGTCGCCGGGGCCGGCGGGCCTCCGGAAGGCTTCGCGAAAACCGGTCTTAGGGAACTCTTTTCGCGAAGTCCGGGGGACGGAAGGGGAAAGCCGGTTCACAAATATTGAAACGATGTTGGACTCGGCTTCGGATTTCCGGTATTCTGGGCCGAAAAAGGACATCACTGATTGTGAACACTTTTAGTGATGACCACACAAATCGTAATCACGATTCGTGACCGAAAATAACCTCTTTTCTCACTTTTTGTGAATGAAAAGTAACCGTTTCTCACCTTTTGTGAATAAACCCCGGGGGTTTTTCATGTTTTGCAAATATCCTCATAATCAGTTCATAATGGGTGATTTATGAAGACCGCGAGAGGCAAGTCGGTCCAAGGTCTCGTCCCGGGAATCACGACCGAGAAGCAGAGCGCCTGCGAGGAAATCCTGGAACGTCTGAAGGTCGCCGTGAAGGCCGCGAACGATTCCTCCCTGGCCGACTCCCTGGGGCTCGGACCTTCCTCGGTGGCCACGGCGAGGATGCGGGGCATGGTCCCCCCGTCCTGGATCGTGAACGCCGCGAACCGTTACGGTTTGTCGGCGGACTATTTGATTACCGGAAAAAAGCCGGACCCCCCGGCCCGGTCCGCCCCCGCGACGACGCCCGCCGCGGCGGTTCCCGCGGGTCCGTCCGGGTCCCCGGGCCCCGCGACTTCCCAGGACGCGCCCGGAGGAATCGATCTCCCGCCCTCGTCCGAGGCCGGAAGCGTTTCTTCTTCCGCCCCGGCGTCGAGCGGGGCCGAACTTTCCCCGAGCGCCGGGAAGCCCCCGGGGGAAGAGGCCGGCCACGGCCTTTTCGGGGGCGGAGCTTCCGGCGGGGGAACTTCCGCCGCGGATTCATCCCTTGGCGTTTCTTCCCCCGACGCTTCTTCCGCGGACGATTCTTCTCTCGGCGACTCTTCGGCCGGCGACCGCTTTTCGGGCGCTCTTTTCGGGGACTCGGACGAGCCCCCGAAAGGCGCGCTCTCGGAGCCCCCGAAAGGCGCTTCTCCGGAGCCCCCGAAAGGCTTTGGCGGGGGGAAGGGTCGGGAGCCGGGCGGCGCGGCCGCGGGAGGGAGTGGCGGGGCGTCGGTCAGGGATGCTCTCACCATGAGGGAGGTTGCGGATCCGGAGTCTTTGGGGGAAGATAAGTTCTTCGCCCTGTGGGAGGAGTTTAAGGGGAGGAGCCCGGCTTCCGCGGGGTGGACCATGATGGAACTGATCCGGAGGTTTCCGGAATTCGGGGAGTGGTTGAGGAAAACGAGGTGAGGGTCATTGGCCGAAAGGGGAAAGGCTTTGGCGTTTCGGGCGGGGGGTTGTTTCGGGACGTTTCGGAAGCTTCGCGATTAATTTTGTTTTTACGCGACATTAAGGATAATTTCTTCGTAATATGACGGATTTAAAACTCAACACCATGCATTTCACCGTGTTCGTTCCCGAAAAGAACGGGGAGGAGCGGGAGGGAAGCCCTCTTTTTTACGTCCCGATATCGGCCGGGTTTCCTTCCCCGGCGGAGGACTACGTGCAGGAGCATCTGGACCTCCACAGGCTCCTCGTCAAAAATCCCCCCGCGACCTTTTTTCTCAAAGTGAGGGGGGATTCCATGTCGGGGGCGGGAATCGGGGACGGGGATCTTTTGATAGTCGACCGATCCAAGGGATTCGCGAACGGCAAAATAGTGATAGCCGCCTGGGAGGGGGAGCTCACGGTCAAAAGACTCAAAATCAAGAACAAAAGAGTCTTTTTGATACCCGAGAACCCGGCTTATCCGGAGTTCGACATCACGGACAACGAGGAGACCGCCATCTGGGGAGTGGTGACGTACGTAATCCGCAAGCTGTGAGGGGGATTGTCCGGGGGAGGGTGTCGTTTGGCGGGTTTTTGGGATCCGTCGGGGTCTTCGGGGGTCGTTTCGGGGGGTTTTCGGGGCGCTTTGGCGCGGTGGGGGATTTTCAGGTCCCGGCCCTGACCTCGGGGATCAGGTCCCAATCCGTGGTGGAGAGGGGCGAGAGCCTTTTTCTGGCCATGGCCCAGGTGGGGTTCGGGGGGCCCTGGGAGAGGACGCGGAGGGTGCCGGAGCCGTATTTGCGGTTTATGGCGTCCATGGCGGCCATGAGGTCCGAGTCCCCGGGGTCGGAATCGTCCCGGAAGAGGTCGGCCCTTTTGGCGGCGGCGGCTTCCCCGACGGAGATCAGTTCGTGGAGCATGATTCCGGCCCTCGCGTATTTGGGGCCTTCCCGGAAACAGGCGGCCATGGCCGTTTTCGCGGCCTTCACGAAGTCCAGGGTGGAGTCGGTGGGAAAGCCGAGGTCGATCGAGGCCCCGATGCCGAAGGGTTTGTCGACGAAGTGGGCCGTTTCCGCGAAAACCGAAAGGCCCCGGGCCATCAGGCCTTCTTTTCTCAGGCGTTCCCCGGCCGAGACCGCGTGAGTCGAGACGGCTTCCATGAGGTCTTTCGCGTCCGTGACCTTGCGTCCGAAACTTCTGCCGCTCACCATGGTTTTCCGGGGGGCGGGGACCAGGTCGTCGGTGACGCATTGGATGCCCTTGAGCTCCAGGACCGTTCTTTGGCCGGTCACGCCCAAAATTTTTTTTGCCGCGGCGGGGTCCGCGTTTCTCAGGTCCCTCGCGGTTTTCACCCCGTGCCGGAGGAGTT
>JAITKT010000237.1 GCA_031278225.1 Deltaproteobacteria bacterium | reverse complement strand
TTCGCCGGAGGCGTCCGGTCGGCGTTGAACGGCCGGATCCGAAGTGCTATAATCGGATGATACTTCTTCTTTTTCCTCACGCGAGCTTAACCCGCCGGGGCGGGTTTCGGGGTTTTCAGGCATGGCTCAGACTCAAACGGACGCGAAGTTGTGGCAGAACAAATCCGTTCTGGTGGTGGACGACTATCAGGCCATCAGAAAAACCATAAAGGAACTCTTCGCCTCCATGGGACTGAAGGTCACGGAAGCCGGAAACGGCGTCGAGGCCTTGGAAGTCATGGCCAAAACCAAACTGGACCTCGTGATAAGCGACCTCGTCATGGCCGAAATGGACGGCTTCGAGCTCACGGAAACCATAAAAAACAACCCGAAGTACCGCGCCCTGCCCGTCGTGATTCTCTCCACTCACGCCGACTACAAATACATTTTCAAGGCCTTGAGGCTGGGCGCCGACGATTACCTCATCAAGCCGCCCACCTCCGAGATGGTGAGCATAGTCCTGGCGAGAGTTTTCAATCATGAATGGTAACAGCAACGGGGGAACCGCCAAGGCCCCGGCCGCCGGCGCCGCCGCGACTCCCGCGCCCCCGGAACTCGACCGCATGGCGGTCAAGATAAGTCACCTGGACAGGCTCCTGGGTCTCACGGGGGAGATAATCATCTCCGCGTCCAACATTTCGATTCTGCAACGCCATCTGTCCACGTCCACGGTCAACATCGACAAAAATTCGATGGAGATGATAAAAAACGTGGCCATGACCACGAACCGCATCTCCTCCGACCTCCACCATCTGGTCATGGACATCCGCATGGTCCCCATAAAGGAGACCTTCCTGCGTTTCAGGAGGCTGGTCCGGGACCTCGCCAAGAAGAGGGGCCGTCAGGTCAACTTCGAGATAGTGGGCGAGGACACCCTGGTCGACAAGACGGTCGCGGAGAGGCTCTACGAGCCCCTGGCCCACCAGATCAGAAACGCCGTGGACCACGGCCTCGAGGACCCCCTGGAGAGGAAGCACGTGGGGAAACCCCCGGCCGGCCAGCTCACCCTCACCGCCTACAAGAAGGAGGGCTTCACCTACGTCTCCGTCTCCGACGACGGGCACGGCCTGAACGAGGCCCGCATCAGGCAGGTGGCGGTGGAAAAGGGCTTCCTGCCCCAGTCCGCGGCCATGGCCATCTCCCCCCAGGAATGCTGGAATCTCATAATGCTCCCGGGCTTTTCCACCACCACCGAGGCCACGGAGATCTCGGGCCGGGGCGTGGGGATGGACGTCGTGAAATCCACCGTGGAAAACCTCGGGGGCGAGATCATAATCGACACCAAGGCCGGGAAGGGCACCTCCTTCACCTACAAGATTCCCCAGCTCTCCGCGGTGAACATAACCGACGCCCTGATCATCCGCTCGGGCGAAAGCTACTACGCCGTCCCCATAGGCAACGTCGTGGCCACGCAGTCCTTCAGCGTCAAGGACATCCACACCACCATGGAGCGGACGGAGTCCATAACCTACCTCGGGACCATAGTCCCCCTCTACGACCTGAGGGGACTTCTGACGGGGACCCCTCTCGCCGCGAACGAATTCGCCGACTACCTCCCGGTCATAATAATAGACGCCAAAAACGGGAGGATAGCCCTTAAGGTCTCGGAGTTCATAAGACCCCAGAAGCTGGTCCTCATACCGTTGCCCGAGATCTTCTCGGTGCGGGGCGTGGCGGGAACCACCATCCTCGGCGGAAGCCAGCTGGGCATGGTATTGGACCCCTTCGACCTCATCGCCATGTCCACCGGAAGGCTCCTGGACGCCGCGGACGGCTCCTTCATGGACAGGTCCTCCCTCATGGGCCCCGACGACGAGTTCGACTCCGACGAGAAGCCCCGGGAGAGCGGGGAAGCCGCCGCGGCCGCCGCCCCCGGCGCCCCGGCCTCCCCGGAAGCCGCCCTCCCCCCGGCCAAGAGACCCCAGGAGATGATGGACGAGTCGATGGCCGAGGAGTTCTACGTCGAGATCCAGAACATCCTGAACGATCTGAACGAAGAGATCTTCCAACTGGAGAAAGACCCCGAGAACATCAGGCGGGTCAACACCATCTTCCGCCACTTCCACTCCATCAAGGGCAATTTCATCATGACGGGTTTCACCAACGTGGGGACCTTCGTCCACGAGGTGGAAACGGTTTTGGACCAGGTGAGGGAAAAGGAACTCCAGGTCACCCAGGACGTCATAGACCTCCTTCTCGACGCCGTGAAAAACATGGAGGGGGGCATAAGGGAAATTCAGGCCGGACGGGGCTACGAGGTGAGGGACCCCGAGCTTCTGGCGGAACTGGCCCGCTACAAGAAGACCGAGACCAAGGAAAACGTCCCCCAGGAACCCCAGGACGACAATTTCCACCTCTCCCCCCTGGGCACCATTCTGTATTTCTCCAAGATCAACACCCCGGGCACCAAGATCTACCAGTCCCTCTTCAAGATCGGCCCCTCCTTCCAGGAGACCTCCCTCGTGGCCTACCTCATAGTCAAAAGGATAGTCCTCTTGGGCGATCTGATAGACACGGTCCCCGGCCTCGAGAGGATCGAAAAGGGCTTGGCCTCGGAGAGACTGAAGGTAATGTTCTCCTCCACCCACTCCCTGGACGAGGTCAACAACTTCTGCGAAAAACAGTTGAAACGTTTCTACAACGTGGTGGAGTTCGAAAACCTGCCCGTGGACTGATTCGAACGTCGTTTTCGAACGCGGTCGCCCGGAAACCTTCGTCCGGCCCCTTTGTCCGGCCCCGCGCGTTTGACCGAACCGCGAGTCCGACCGATCAATCCGACCGACGGAACCGGCCGATCGCGCCGGCCGGTCCCCGGCCCGACCCCCGAAACCAATCCCCGAAAATCGAAGCGAAGCCTTAAAAAAAACCATTCCCGCGACGGACAGCCATGACTCCGAACATTTTGTTTTACGTGAAAGACAAGACCCTCGACGGGAAACTGAAAAGCTTTCTCGTCGACGGGAAATACCGCGTTTTGGACAATCCCGACTGGGGTCCCCCGGGGTCCAGCACGGCTTTGGCCGCCGACATCACCGCCCTGAAGCCCGACCTCGTGATCATGGACTACGTGTCCGAGGACGCCTTCAGCGTGAAGGTGCTCCAGGAGGCCGTGGACGTCCTCCCCGCCCTGGACTTCGTTTTCGTGGACGGGAGTCCCCAGACCACCGTGGAAAACGTCGTCATGGCCTTTAACGAGGGGGCGAGGGGATTTCTGTCGTCGGACGTCACGAAACAACTCCTTTTGACCACGCTCGCGAGGGTTTTTTCGGGTCCCGCGAGGTTCAGGCCCATTTCCGAGGACGCCTCGATCCTGGAATCGGAAAACCAGAAACTGGGCCAGAAGCTCTCCAAGCTCAAGGTCCACCTGAACAGCGCCCAAAAGCTCGTGAACTACCTCCTCACCACCCCCCTGGGGAGTCAGCCGAGGAAGGTCCTGGTTCTGTCGGACTCGGGTTATCAGAGGGAACTCATCAAGAAGATCCTCGAGGACTCCAATTTCATGGTGATAACCTCCGCCACCATGGAAGACGCCATATCCCAGGTCCTCTCGGAAAAACCCCGCATAATAATAAGCGACTACAACCTGGAAGAGGGCAAGACCGGCGTGGACTTCTGCAAGGAAGTGAAGTTCACCCACAAGTTCGTGCCCTGCTATTTCGTGGTGTGCACGGCCGGGGAAGAGATGATCCCCAAGATCATGGCCCCGGGAAACGGGGTGGACGATTCCCTCCTGAAACCCGGAAACGAGACCCTGATCTCGGAATTCATCACGAGAATCGCCCTTGGCCTCATCCTCTGAGATGGCGGATCGTCGCTTCGAACGCGAAGGCTCCTTCGACAGACTGTGGAGGCTTCTGGCCCTCTTCGTCCTCTGCGCCCTCGTGTACTATTTCAGTTTCGACAACGGCCGCGAGGCCTCCAAGGCGAGACTCGAAAGACTCGCCGCGGAAAACGAGTCGCTCCGGCTCCGAATTTCCCTCCAGCGGGAAGAGATCGAAGGCCTGAATCTCGCCCTCCGAAACCTCGCGGCCCCGGCCCGAACGACCGCGCCGGCGCCCGCGCCCGCGTCCCCTCCCCCCGCCGCGCAAGCCCCTTCCCCCGAAACCGAAACCGTCGTCCCGGCGCCCGCGCCCGCGACCTCGACCTCGATCTATGACCCCGAAACGGGTTTCGTCATCGGCGCCCCCGCGCCCCCCGACCCCGCGGACGGGGAATCGGCCCGGGGGACAATCGCGGCGGGCGGCCCCCTTCCCGAAACCGTCTCCCCGGGGAGCGGAACGATCCCGGCGACGGAAAGAACCGAGGAAACCCAGGCGGTCCCGTCCCCGGACGGAGGGAAACCGGAAGTCACCCGGGTTCAGCTCAGGGGCGGGGAGAACAAACTCATCGTCGACAACAAGGTGCTCGTGAGCCTCGTCGAGGTGGACAGCCTCGACAAGACCGCCGTGGTCCGGGTCCACCAGCTGGACGCGGAACGCAGGGAAACGAGAACCATGAACGTCGGGGACAGTTTCGTCGTGGAGAGGGCCGACGGGGGCTTCAGGCTGATCCTGGACCAACTGAAGGGTTCCCTCGCGACCTTTCTCCTCATTTCCTGAGGACGAAGTCGGGGGCCGCCCCCGGCGACGAGTCAAAAGACGCCGAAAGAAAAGCGGGCCCGCGCCCGGCTTCGCCGTTTCCGGATCCCCCGCGGGGGACCCCGGTTCATTCGATCTTTTCAGTCTTTTCTTCTGAAGACGGAGTAATGGAACCCGTCCGTCCCGTGACGATGGGGAAGGAGCGTGAGTTGCCCGGGCCCCGAGACCAAAGGGGCGAGTTCCGGAAGAAGGGACTCGTCCGGGCGGAAATCCCCGTTCCTTTCCAGAAATTTTTTCGCGACGCCCGGACCTTCCTCTTCCGTCACCGTGCACACGGAATAGATGAGCTTCCCCCCGGGAAGGACGGCCTTGGCGGCGGAGTCGAGGAAGGTCCCCTGAAGCTCCGCGTCCCTGAGGATGTCCCCGGGGCACTTCTTCCACTTGAGGTCCGGTCTTCTTCTTATGACTCCCAGGCCGGAGCAGGGGGCGTCCACAATCACGAGGTCGAAGCGGGGACGGAAGTCCAGTTCCGTCAAATCCCCCGTCATGACCCTCACCGAATCCTGGAGCCTTAACCTTCTCGCCTCCAGGGAGAGGGCCTTCAGGCGATCCTCCCGCCTGTCCAGGGCCAGGGCCCTCGCCTTGGGGAAGGCGTTCAAAATGACGAAGGTCTTGCCCCCGAGGCCGGCGCAGACGTCCAGGACGTTTTGGGGTTCCGCGTCGCCCGCGGCCAGGAGGCCCGTAATCTGGGAGGCCTCGTCCTGGATCGAGAAGAGCCCCTCGTCGTAACCGGGCCAGGCGCGGAGTTTGCCCCCGAAACCCGTGGGAAGGAGACCCCAGGGGGAAAACTTCGTGGGGACCGTCTCGAAGGGGAGGGTCTTCGCGAATTCGTCCCTGTCCGCGAGCCTCGAGTTCACCCTGATGGTCGGGGGAACGGGTTGGTTGCTCGCGGCCATGAAGGCCCTCGCCTCCCGGAGTCCCCCGGAACCGATAAGCCTTTCCGCCATCCAGTCGGGATAGCTGTAAAGGGTCGCGAGCCTCGTGACGAGGGGGGTTTCCCTCCCGTCGATCTCCTTCGGGAAATACGAGTCCGACTCCATGTCGATTATGAAAGACCTGAGGATGGCGTTCACGAGGCCTTCCCGCCCGGGGGAAAACTTCTTGGCGAGCTCCGCGGTTTCGCTCACCACGACGTGCTTGGCCAGTCTCGTCAGAAACAGGAGCTGGGCCAGTCCCATCCTCAATATTATGCGGACCGTCTGGGGAGTGTTTTTGGCGGACTCCAGTTTCCCGTCTATCAAAAAATCCAACCTGCTCCTGTGACGGACGCAGGTGTAAATGATGTGGGTCGCGAGGCTCAGGTCCTTCTGGGAGAGCATGACCCCGTCCCTGTTGAGGACGTCCTCGGGTCTGGCCCCCTCGGCCGAGGCCCTCAAAACCGCGAGAGCCACCCTCCTCGGGTTGGCGGAGAGGCTTCCGCCCCTGGAAACCCTGGAACCGTGTTGAATCTTATACATGGCGGAACCCTTCCGCGGGCGAAAAAAACCCCGCGAAAAACGCCCCGCGGGCAAATGGCGGCATAATCGCGCCAAAGACGCGGGAATGACGGGAAAACCCGGGGGTGGGGATCGGAACGGGAACGGGTGAGGGAGAGCGGGAAAAAAGAGGACGGAGCCGACGGAAAAGGAAACCCCGGGACGGGCCCCCGGGCGGGAACGCCGGGGAGCCGGAAGGCGAGAAAAGGGAGCCCGAAATCGAAAAAACCGCTGACGATCCGATGTCGGCGGGAAAAAGCGGACAATCCTCCCCGACGGCCCGCCGATGGGCTTTGCCGTTGGGCATCGGGACGAACGCTTTCACGCTCCTTTAAGTATAGATCAAAAACGACCGCGGATCCAACGC
>JAITKT010000195.1 GCA_031278225.1 Deltaproteobacteria bacterium | reverse complement strand
GGGTTTTCCCTTTTCCGCCCCCCCCCCCCCCCCGTCGCCGCGTTTCGAAATTCCCGTTCCGCGCCCTTCCCTCTTTTTCGGGCGCGGCCGTCTCCTTCGGCGATCGGCCGCGGCCTTCGGTAACCCGTCGGAAAAAACGTCTTCGGGGGAGCGGGGTCGGTTCCCGGGGCGAAACGGACGCCGCGGGGACGCCGCCAAGGGCGAATCGGGACGGGCGTCGGGGCCCGGTCGGGGTTCGGGTGGGGTTTGCCGTCGTCGTTCTTTTTGTTTTTGTTTTTTTCAGAAAGGCGGCGGGGGAACTTTCGGGGGAGAGACTTTCACCGTCAGGTCGGGGTGGCGGGCCCTCCCGAAGTAGGCCTTTTCGTAGGCGTGAACCGATTCCAGAACCTTTCTGACGTAGTTGGAGGTTTCGGAAAAGGGGAGGGTCTCGACGAAGAGGTCCAAATCCATTCCCTCTTTGGCTTCGGCGAGGCGCAGGATGTTGAAGGGGCCGCCGTTGTAGGAGGCGAGGGCGAGGGGGACGCTTTGGAAGGAATCGACGAGCATGCCGAGATACGCGGTGCCGAGGCGGATGTTGGGGGAGGGCAGGAAGAGGTCCTCGTCCCGGGGCGCGGGGGAATCCAGGAGGGCGGAGAGTTTTTCGGCGGTGCTGGGAAGGAGCTGCATGAGGCCCCTGGCGTTGGAGGCGGATATCGCGTCCCTTTGAAAGGCGCTCTCGGTCCTCATCACCGAGAGAACCAGCTGGGGGGAAAGACCGGTGAGGATGTTCGCGGCCCGGAGCTCCTTTCCGTAAACCAGGGGATGGTTCCAGCGGCCGGTAATCGCCTCGGGGTCCTTGACCTCGAAGGTGTTCAGGACCTTGGTCGCGAGATTGTAATCCCCGAGGCCGGCGGCCAGGAGGGCGAGTCTCGCGGCGATTTCGGTCGGGGGGACCGGTTTTTTTCTCCCGAAGAAGCCGGGAGGGGCGTTCGCGAGCTCGGAAAGGGCCCTTTGGGGATCTCCCCCGTGAAGAAAATGGAAGACCGAGGCCGCGATTCTTTCCGTTTCGTTCGGGGGACCCTTTTTGAGCCCCGGGGGGACCCTCTCGTCGGGCCAGGGAGGGGGGAGCCTTTCGGAAAGCCAGAGGAATTGGCCCAGGGTGTCGCGGTCCTCCCCGGTGGGGCTCTCGAGGTATTTCAGGAAGCCCGGGGCGGGGTCGGGGGAGTCGGGGATGTCGTTCAGCTTAAGGAAACGTCCCTCCGCGAGGACCGCGTGATAGTCCCCTCCCGCGGCCCCGGAAAGCCCGCGTTTCGCCGCCTCGGCGTAAACCTTCGAGGCGTCCCGGAAACGCGAGAGTTTCTCCAGGGCCCTCCCCTTGAAGTAGAGGGCCTTGATCCCAAGGGGGCCTTTCTCCTTCGTCGCGGGATCCAAGTATTCCAAAGCCTTTTCCGGCTCGTTTTCGACGAGGGACGATATTCCCAGGTCCAGGGACCGGGAAGGGACCTTGTCTTCGAGTTCGGGGTGTTTTTCGAGAAGAGCCAGAGCCTCGCCGGTCAAGCCCCCCTTGGTCAGGATTTCGAAGACTTTCGCGAGTTCGGCGAGTTTCCGGGGTCCGGGCTTAATCGCGGCCGCGACCTTTTCCCTGTGGCGGGCGGCCTCCCTATGATTGCCTTCCCTCGCGCGGAGGGTGGAGAGCCAACGGAGGGAGGAGAGGTCGGACTTGCTCCCGAAGCGTTCGGCCGCGGCGTCGAGGTCCCCCTCCCTCAAGGCGAGGACCGCGTCGAAGGCCAGAAACTCCTCCTTGAGGGAGTCCGGAAGACCGGGCTCGGAGAGCGTTTTCCGGACGAGGTCCCTCGCCTCCCCGTTTCTCCACTCGTGGGCGAGGCATTTCATGAGCCGGAAGGTGGCGGAATGGTCCCCCTTTTCCGACCGGCCCTCGAGGAAACGACGGTAGCCCGTCAAGGCCCTCGAGAAATGGACGTCTCTCGATTTCCCGGCGAAGATCCGGTCGTAGACCCCGAGCGCCTCCCCGGGGTCGCTTTGGGAGAGGAGCGCCGCCTCGAGGCTCATGATTCCCGTCCATTCCCGGACCTCTTTGGTCTGTCGCCTCACGAAGGCCAGGGCGTCCTTGAACTTTTCCTCCCTTATGAGGGCCACGGCTTTTTCGTAAGCGGCCGTCCTTTTGCCGTGAGGGGTGGGATTGGGATGGTCGGGGACGGGGCCCCCCGCCCGGGGATAAAGGCTCTCCCCCGCGTAAGGCCCCTCGAAGAAAAAGGGTCTGGGCCCCTTCCGGGGGACCCCGCCCCGGGCGGGGGGATAAAGGTTCGCGAAGAGGAGGAGATTGGGGGGAACGACCCCGGAAGATTCGGCGGGGTCGGAAGCTTCGTTTCGGTCCGCGGCGGTCGTCCCGGTCGCCGCGGCGGTCGGATCTTGAGCCGCGAGAGTCGCGGGGGAAAGGAAAAAGCCCGAGGCCAAAAACAGGGCGAGAAAGGCCGGGAGCGCGAGGCGCGGGCGCCGCGCGCGGAAAGGGGCGTCAGTCGTGGTCCGTGTCTCGGGCACCGAAACGGCGTGCCTCCTCGAATTTTGGCGGTGGATTTGGCGGGCTGGACTCCCCGCGCGTCTTTCGGGGTGTCGATTCCCGGGTCTCTTTCGGGGATTCCCGCGATTGAAAAACCGCGAACGTTTGATTATAAGTTCCCCCGCGACCCGCGGTCAATGTTTTCGCGGACGGCGGAACGCACGCCAACCGTCGCGGATTGGCGGCGGATCCGCGAGGGGGGCCAATCGACCGGTCATCCGATGTCGTCGCGCGAGGGTTTCCCCCGTCGTCCGACGTCTTGATGTCGTTCGCGGGGGAGCGAAAACGGCGAAACGGGCGCGTTCGAAAGAAAATCGGGCGTCCGGGGTTCGCGGGCAATCTCGGGGAAAATCCCGGTTTCGACCGTTTCGTCCATTGGGAAAAGCCCCCGGGGCCTTCGTTTTTTTTCGGGCGCTTTTGACCGGCCGGACAAAATTCGAAAACGACGGGGAGACGAATCTTGAAATCCGGCGGGGGCGCGCGGGGAAAAGGCCGCAACGGTCATCGGAATCGGAAAGGGAGACCGTGACCGCGAATTTCATCGGGGGAGTTTGACTCCCGACGAAACCCCGCGAACGTTGTCCCGAATCGAATCCGCCGGGATCGTTCCCGGCGACACCGGTTCCCCCGGCGCTTCCCGAACCCGCGGAAAACCCCTTCCGCCCGAAAACGGATTTCCGAAACCGTCGCGGAAAACGTTCTTAAGCCCTCGGAGAACGGAAATCCGTCCGTCGCCCGGGGCGGACGTCGCGGGCCAAAACCCCGCCCCGGACCTCCGGCCTTTTCCGCGAGCCGGGTCCGCGGGCCCGGTCCGCCGGTAACCTTCTTTTCGCGTTCATTGACCTTTTCCCCGGGGGTCGGGAGGCATTCGCGTCGGATTCGACGGGCTCCGGGGAAAAACGCGCACGTCCGCGCGAGCGGATTCGAAAACGCGCGACCAAGGGGGCGTTTTTTTTTTCCAAAAGGTCCAAGGCCCTTCTCCCCGAAAACGCGAAAGATCTCCTTTCCCCGGACGCGGGAAACGACTTCGCGGCCACGCGCGGAGTATCGGATAACGAACCGAAACCCGACGCGTTCCCGAAGAGTCCCGGACGACCCGGTCCCGCGAGGGAAAAAACGGGATTGTGTCGTCGTCCGCGCCGCGCCCGGAAGACG
>JAITKT010000192.1 GCA_031278225.1 Deltaproteobacteria bacterium | reverse complement strand
GGCGGGAGTCTTTCGATTCTTAGCCCGTCGGGTCGTCATCCCGCCCTTTCGGGGCTTTCCCCGCCCGCGGGGCCGGGGGAGAGGGAGCCCGGGGGGGTGGGGGCGGGGGTGCCGGAGGGGGGGCCGGGGACGCCCTTGGGGTTTTTCCCGGGGTACAGGATGAAATAGACGACGGAGAGGATGGCGATGAAGACCATGGAGGCCGCGAAGGCGACCCCGTAGGTGTGGAAAACGCCCGCGGCGATTCCCATGACGAAGGCCCCGAGGCCGAGGCCGAGGTCGAAGGCCACGAAGAAATAAGCCGAGGCCACGGTCCGGCGATCCGGGGGGACGGAGGTGAGGGCCAGGGTCTGAAAGGAGGGGAAGGCGGCTCCCGCCCCGAGACCGTAGATCACGGCCCCGAACCACATGAGCGCGGCCGGGGGCTCGCTGAGGATGATGAGCATGGCCGAGAAGGTGAGGACCATGGCCGGGGGAACGACGTAACGGTGGCCCTTGTTGTCGTAGAGCTTCCCCGCGAAGAGCCTGGAGGTGACGGTGCCTATGGTGGAGACCATGAAAAACACCGCGACGGAGGGGAGAGAGGCCTCTTTCGCGAAGATCGCGAGGTAGGCCCCCACGGAGGAGACGCCCATCCCGTAAATAAGCATTAAGGTCGCGGCGGGAAAGACCCGGGTCTCGATTCTTTTCGGGGGCGCGCCGGGGTCCGGCTCCCGTTTGGGGGGCTTTTTGGAGAGGGCCCCGGGCAAAAAGAGACTTATGAGAAAGGCGAAGAGGTAACAGATCGAGACCGAGACGAACATGGTCTCGTAGCCGAACCTCTCCGAGACGAAGATCCCGGCGTAGGGACCGAGAGCGAGAGAAACCGTGGCCCCGAGACCCAGATAACCCAGACCCTCCCCCAGTCTCGAGTAAGGCATGGATTGGGAGGCCAGGGACACCAGAAGGGTGGAGGTGAGGCCGAAACCCGCCCCCTGCAGAAGCCTCGCCGCGAGGTAGGAGAACATGTGATTGTAAAGGATGAAGAACACGTTTCCGAAGAAGAGGATGATGAGCCCCGTCCTCGCCGCCCACATGGGGCCCAGGCGTCCGGCGAGGGCGTTGGCGCCGAGCCTCGCCGCGATGGCGGATATCATGAAGGACCCGAAAACCATGCCTATCTCCTTTTCCGCGAGGAACTTGCTCTCGAGGTAGAGCGAGAGCGTGGGGAGAAGCATGTTGAAGCCCATGAAGATGCAGAGGTTTATGAAGAGGAAGGTCACGAACGCGCCCGTCCACAAACCCCGGCTTTCTTCGGGACGCGGGCCCTGGGGAGGGAGGACTTCGGTCTTCGGTCTTTTTTCGGAAACGGTCGCGGGAGCGGTTCGGGGGCCGCTTTCGGGATCCGTTCGGGGGCCGGTTTCGGGACCGGTCGCGCGGTCGCTCATGAGAGCACCCCCGTCGGAAGGGGCCCCGGGGCCGTCCGGGGAAGGTTTGGGTCGCTCGCGACGGGACGGATCGCGCGGGGAAAGACGCAAGGGTTCGCGTCGACGGCGGCGGGAAATGTCGCGCGGCCGATGAAGGGGTTGTCGCCGAAAAGCATCGTGAACACCGGGAACGGGGCCCGCGGGAACGGGGCCCGCGAAAACGGGTGGACGGGAAAGCTTCGGGGGAATCGGAAAGATTTGGGAAAAAAACGGCTCTCCCGCGGGAATTACGGATGTGATCCGAACCGCGAACCGGTTCGGAACTTTCCATTATGCCACAAGGGAGGGAAAAATGGGAAATCGTCAAAAAATGGCCGTTCGGATCAAGAATGAGCAAAGGAAAAGCCGCGGGGGAACGGGGCGGGCGCCGCGCCGGGGCCGGGCGCGAGGTTCTTTTTCGTTCCGGCGTCAAGCGCCGGATCCCGGCGATCGTCGCGGGCGATTGCCGCGGGCGATTGACGCCGGGGAATCGCCCCCGCGAACCGGAGCGAAACCGCGGGGATCTTCCCGAAAACAAATGAAACGACTCGCGAAAACGCCTTTGAAAAGTCCCCTCGGAAACATTCCCCGTTTCCCTTTCGGGGGATGCCCCGCTTTTCGCGACGCGGCCCCGGGGGATCGGAGGCTTCCGTCCGGTCTCGAAAAACCGGCTCCCCGCTTGTAATTTCCGGCGCGTGTGCTAGAATTTGAAAGAAAAGGAGAAACGAGCGAATTTTTCGCGCGGATCGACGCGACCGTTCGACATCACCGCTTGACGCCACCGTTTGACGCCGACGTTCGAGGCCGCCCGACGTTTCCGCGCGGTCGTTTCCCGGATCTGGCGGGGCCCGCGGTTTTAAGGATCGCTAGGGGGGTTTTTCGGGTTCTTTTCGGGTTTTTCGCGAGGGGAGCGGGGTCAAAGTTCCGGGCGTTCGCGGAACGGGTCGGACGGCCTTTGGCGGTTTTTCGGGGTTTTCGGCCGATGACGGCGGAAAACCGGGGGGAGCCCCCCGACAGTCGCGATTGTGAGGAAAGAGACATGCCAAGCGACGTTTTGGAGGATTTCGTTTTCGATTCCAGAGAGCATCTGGCCAACGCCGGAGCGCAACTTTTGGCTCTGGAAAAGAGTCCCGATTCCCTAGCGAACCTGAACGCCCTTTTGGGGACCATCCACACCATCAAGGGCAACAGCGGGTTCGTGAACCAGAGACATCTCTTCGACCTTCTCCATTCCTCGGAGAGTCTCCTTCAAACCGTGAGGGAGACCCCGGACCGGTCCTGTCCGGAGAACGTCATAGACGTTTTGTTTCAGGTTTTGGACACCGCGGAAGCCATAATGGGCCGTTTGGAAAACGACCAGGACGACGAGGTGGACTGGCTTCCGGCCTTGTTGGACGCCATCCGGGAAGTCTCGGATTCCCTGGAATGGACCGAAGTCCCGGAAGAGGCCGGGGTCAGGGCGGCGGAGGAAGCCGCTTCGGCGTCCGCGGCGGACGAAACCCCGGAAGGGGAAGCCGCCCCCGCCCCCGCCCCCGCCGACGGCACGGGCGCGGGGGAAGAAGCGGTCGGGACGGGCGCGGCGGAAGAAACGGGCGCCGGGGCCGAGGGCGGGGAAACCGCCCGGGCGGCCGAGGCGGAAGAAACCGAAGAAGTCGCGGGGGGAGAGCCCGGGGGACCCCCGATCTTCGACCCCTCGAAAGACATCCAGTACCTCAAGCTCGACGACGGGGACCTCCTCGAGAAGGGGGACGGGTACGTCTCGGATTCCCTGGCCCTCATGGACAACGGAAACGGCGGGGAAGGCCTCGTTTTGGACATGAGGTCCGTGAGCAGGGTCACGACCCCGGAAGTGAGGTGTCTGGAGCAGCTCATTCTGTCCTGGGGTCCGAGGCTCGCCTTCGTTCTTCCGGAGGAAAAGCGGGCGGATTACCAGAGGCTCTTCAAGGTCCTGGACCTCCGCGGGGACTTCGGGATTTACCCCAAAGAGGAGAGCGCCTTTCTCGCCTTGAGGGAGAGCGCCGGAAGCTGACGGTTTGGTCGTTCGATTGTTCCTAGGGGGCTTTCGCTCCCCGGAAAGCCTTTTCATTCTCTCAACCACCCCGCGCGTTAATTTCGTCCCCTTTTTCGAATGACCCCTCCCCCCCCAAAAGGCGTTTTTCGGGCGCTTTTCGGGACCTTTCCGGAAATTTCGGGGAATTTCGCGGGCGCGGGGGCGCTCGGGTTTCGGGAGGGGGATTTTTCCGGGGCGGCCCGGTCCGGCCCCCCGTTTCCAGGGAAAGGCGATCTCCCCATGGTCTTGAGCAAAACCCTCCCCAAGGTGTCGGTCATAGGCGCGGGACATTGGGGGAAAAACCTCGCGCGGGATTTTTACGCCCTGGGCACCCTGAAATCCGTTTACGACGAAAATCCCGTGACTCTTCGGGCGATCGTCGGGCAATTCCCGGGGGTCGGGGGGGCGGGGTCTTTGGAGGAAGTGATTTTCGATCCGGAGGTGGCCGGGGTCGCCGTCGCGACGCCAGCCGCCGACCACCGGAAAACCGCGACCGCGGCCCTCGCGGCGGGAAAACACGTCCTGGTGGAGAAGCCCCTCGCCCTCACCCTCGCGGACGGACGGGAGATGGTCGCGCTCGCCCGGGAAAAATCTTTGGTCCTCATGGTGGACCATCTCATGAACCGTCACCCGGCCGTCGCGAAGTTGAAGGATTTGGTCGGTTCCGGGGAGTTGGGGAAGGTTTCGCGGATTTGGTCCAGGAGAATGAATTTCGGGCGTTTGAGGACCGAGGAAAACGTATTGTGGTCCTTCGCCCCCCACGACGTGAACATGATTTTGGCCATTTTGGGGGCTTCGCCCGCGGGGGTTTCGGCGGTCGGGGGATCTTGCCTCACCCGGGGTCTGGAGGACGCGGTCGAGGCGGAGCTCCTTTTCCGGGGAGGGGTGACCGCTCACGTGTCGGTGTCTTGGTTAAATCCCGTCAAGGAACAGAAGCTGGCCGTGATCGGATCGGACAAGATGGCCCTCTTCGACGACGGGGCGCCTTGGGACGAGAAGTTGAAGGTCTTTCCCCACTCCGTGAGATGGAACGGTCTCGTTCCCTCCGCGGTTTCCGGGGAACCGGTCGCCGTGACCCTGGAAGAAAAACAGCCCTTGAAGGAGCAGTGCCGTCTTTTCGTCGACGCCATGAGGACCGGAAAGCCCCTTCCCGACAGCGACGGGAAAGAGGCTTTGGAGGTTCTTTCGGTTTTGACGGCCCTTTCGGCGTCGCTCGCGGAAAACCGTTTCCGTCCGACGGTTTCGGCGGGGGAGGACCCCCTTCTTTCCCCGGAGACCGCGGCGGCTCCCCCCGCGGCTCCCGCCGCGGGGGGAACCGCCGCGGGGTCCTTCTTCGTTCACCCGACCGCGGTCATCGACGAGGGCGCGGTCATAGGGGAGGGAACCAAAATCTGGCACTTCAGTCACGTCCTGGGGGAGACGGAAATAGGGAAGAATTGCAACGTGGGCCAGAACGTCGTCATGGGCCCCAGGGCCAGGGTGGGGAACGGGTGCAAGATCCAGAACAACGTCTCCGTGTACGAGGGCGTGGAACTGGAGGACGACGTCTTCTGCGGGCCCAGCATGGTCTTCACGAACATAATAAACCCCAGGGCCTTCGTTAAGAGGATGAAGGAGGCGAGACGCACCCTCGTGAAAAAGGGGGCCTCCATAGGAGCCAACGCCACCGTGGTTTGCGGCCACACCCTGGGGGAGTATTCCTTCGTCGCGGCGGGGGCGGTCGTGACCAGGGACGTTCCCGCGTACGCCCTCGTCATGGGAAACCCCGCGAAGCGCGCTGCCTGGATGTGCCGTTGCGGCCTGAAACTTCCGTCTGACCTGACCTGCCCGGGCTGCGGCCGGGGGTACGTCGAAAAGGACGGGAAGCTCTCGCCCGCGGGAGATTGACCCGCGCGGGGCGCGGGTGGTTTTCGTTCGCGGCGGGCCTTGGGCGAACGACCAAAAACGACCGATGACGATTCGGGGTTTGTAAAAGTTTTTCGACGGACTTAAAATGTGAACCGTGCCGGACCGGGACGGTTTCGTCGGGTCCGTTTCGACGCCCGACCGGGCGGTCGTCTTTTTGGCCGCGGCGATTGCCGTTCGGGGGCGGGTTCGCGCGTCCGTTCGGACGCGTGTCGCGGCGTACGCGCCGCGAGCGCTCGTCGCGCGCCGGTGTTTCGCCTCTTTCTTTCTTTCTTTCTTTCTTTCTTTCCGCGGGC
>JAITKT010000190.1 GCA_031278225.1 Deltaproteobacteria bacterium | reverse complement strand
AAAAGGGCTTTTGGAACAACCCCGTCGACGCGATACTCGAGATCTACGAAAAACTGGATCGTTCCGGGGTCACGAACTGGCCCCTCCTGGCCGCGGCCCTCTCTTTTTACACGGCCCTTTCCGTGGTGCCGGTGCTCGCCATCTGCTTCGCGCTCGCGAGGAGTTTGGGGCTCGAGGAGGCCTTGAACAAGGCCCTCGCCGAAAACTTCGCGGGGCAGGAGGCCATTTTGCAGATGCTCTCCGGCTTCGCGGAAAACCTCATCCGCAACTTTTCCGGGAGCATCCTGGTCTTCACGGCCCTGGCCTTCATATTCTGGTCGGTCTACGGGCTCCTGTGGCAACTGGAGGTCAATTTCTCCAAGATCTTCGGCTACCTCTCCGACAGGCAGGCCCTCCACAGGGCGGCGGACTATCTGACGATCATGTTCGTCATTCCCATCTTTCTCCTGGCCGCGGGTTCCACGAACATCCTCATAACCAGCGCCGAAAACTCCACCTCCCACGTCTTCAGGTTTCTGGAGATAAGGCCCCTGACCACGGGGTTGATAACCGTTCTTCCGGTTTTGGTCTGGTGGCTGGTGCTCTCCTGGCTCTACGCCTATTTCAGCCGGGGGATCGTCCGCTGGAAGGAAAGGCTCCTCGGGGGACTCATAACGGGAATCATCTTCCAGCTCTTCCAAAAGTTTTATCTCAAGACCATCATAACCATCACGAGCTACAACGCCATCTACGGAAGCTTCGCGGCGGTCCCGCTCTTCATGATCTGGCTCTACATAAGCTGGCTCATCGTGATCTTCGGGGGGGAACTCACGAGGCGTCTCACGGATTGGTTCCAGATCCGCCTCCCCCTCCACAAGACCTTATGTCCCTTGAGTTTCGCGGAAATGAAGTCCCTGTCGGTGAAGATCATGCGGCTCATAACCGAAAACTTCAAGAGGGAAAACGGCGAGAAGAATTTGGGCCTGAACGACATGGCGAAGATTTTGAACACCCCCATCCCCCACATGGGAAAGGCCGTGAATTGCCTCCAGAAGTGCGGCCTTTTGACGAGGGTGGCCTCCCCCGACTCGGACAACGGACCGGAATTCCTGCCGAGCATGGCCCCGGAAAATCTGACCGAAAGATTCATAGTGGAAAAACTGGAGTCCGAGGATCGTTTCTGAAAAAAGAAAACCATGACCAGCGGCCCTTTACGACGAAGCCCGGTTTTCGCCTTGGCGATCCCGGGCTTTGCCTTTTCGCGGGGAAAATCCCCCCGCTCCCGCGGGCCTTTTCGAAAGACTTTTCCGGCTTCCCCGCGGGGGGACGGACCGCCTGACCGCGAGGGGACGATCCGCCTGACCGCGAGGGGACGGACCGTCTGACCGCGAGGGGGCGGACCGTCCCCCCGCGGGTTTCCTTTGGCGCGACGCTCCCCGAAGCCGCCCGGCCCTACTCGGCCAATTCCTCCAAAAGCTCCACCGAGGGGATGAAGAAGAGGGTTCCCGTGTGGGCGGTCGAGAAGTCCAGGAGTCTGTCGGAGTTCCCGGGGGGATCCCCCACGAACATGTTCTCCAGCATTCTTTTGGTGGTCTCGAAGGTGGAGGAGTAGCCTATGAAATAAGTCCCGTACTCGCCCTTGGAGGTGAGCGCGAAGGGCATGTTGGCCCGGACTATTTTCAACTCCTCCCCGGTGTCGCCCTTGATGTTCGTGACGACGTTGTGGGCGCTCTCGGGCTTCAGTTCTTCGGGGAGTTCCCTGTCGTCGTACTTGCGCCTGCCCACGGCCCTCTCCTGCTCCGGGGTCTCCGTGGACTGCCAGGCCTTCCAGTCGTGGAGGTATTTCTGAACGAAGGCGTAGGATCCCCCCGCGAAATCGGGTTCGTTGGCCCCTATCACGGCGAAACGCTCCCGGTCCTCGGCGTGGTCGGGGTTTTCCGTCCCGTCCACGAAGCCTATGATGGCCCTTCCGTCCAGGTACCTGAAGCCGGTCACCTCGTCGATGGAGAAGACCGAATCGCCCAGGATGGAGGATACCTGGGCCGCCACCTCGTAGGCCAGATCGGCCCTCGTGGACCTGACGTGGAAAAAGAGGTCTCCCGGGGTGGAGGGGGCGGTGTGTTTCTCCCCCTTGATCTCGACGAAGGTGACGAGCTCCCTGGGCTTCTTTCTTTTGGGAAAGAGATGGTCCCAGGCCGAGGAACCGAAACCGAAGACACAACTCACCTCGTCGTTCGGAAACCTGCCCCGGAGACTCCGGACGATCGCCGGAAGCTCTCCGCACACCCCCTTGACGGGCTCGATGTCGTCGGGACGGTTGAGCCCCAGGACCAAAAACAAGGCGTGGTTTCCGGGCGGCAGGGTTACGTCTTGTGACCGCATAAACTCTCCTTTCGCGTTTGATGTGAAACCGAAAAAAACGAAACGGGGTTCCGCGCGACCCAAGAATCCGCTGCGGGAACCCGTCGAATATTTTTGGAAATTAACCCCTCCGGCCCGTCCGGGGCATTCGGGAGCGGCCGGCGTCCGTCGGACCGCGGGAGGCAAAAACCGTCAAAATCGCCTGAAACGCATTGCCTCATTATATCACGGCCGGTTTTCGAAAAAAACAGGAACCCCCTCCAAGCGACAAAACTTTCCCCCCCGCGCGGAGGACGCGGGTCCGGGCCCGCCCCCCGTTCGGCCCGGCGCGGGCTTGGAACGCCCGGGCGAAAATCGCGGGAAACTTGGGTTCCGCGGCCGCCGGGAGCGCGAAACCCCGCGCTTCGCGGGGGAAAAACAATCTTTGAAAAACGGGCCTTCGCCGGGGAATCCCGGGGCGCCGGGGGACGGGACCCGCGACCGGCCGCGGCGGGAATCCGGCCGCGAAACAATCCGGGGGAACGGGCTTTTCCGAAAAACGCGAAACCTTATTTATTTACCGCCGGAAAAACGCGAAAACCCCGATGAAGACTTCGTTTCGAGCTTTCTTTTTCCCCGGGCGTTTGGTAAGATCCCATCATCGAAACAAACGAGGGAATCCGGAACGCGACCGGAAGAACACAGGACACGACATGGGGAAACGTCACCCGCCGCCGGCGGGACCCGCGGGGAGCCGAACGGCGCCCGGCGGGGCGTTTCGAGTAATCCCGAAAATACGAATCCAACACGTCGCGCCCGCCCCCCCGGCGGGTTCCGACACGAGAGGAGCCGCGATGGAGAAAGAACTCACATTCAGTTTCGGCAAGATTGCCATAGTCGGGGCGGCCGGGGGTCTCGGCGCCACCATGGCGTTTCACGTCGGCATGTCGGGAATCGCGAAAGAGTTGGTTCTCATGGACCCGATGAAAAACGTGCTGAACACTCACGAAATCGACCTCAGGGAATGCTTCGTCGGGGAAACCCCCACGAAGGTCACCCAGGGGGAATGGAAGGAGGCCTCGGGAGCGGACGTCATAATAATGGCGGCCGCCAAGTCCGGAAGACAGGTGAAATCCAGAAACGAGTATCTCTTCTCCAACCTGGAACTGGTGAGGGAAACCGCCGCGAAGATCAGAAACAACGCGCCGGACGCCTTCGTCGTGTCGGCCACGGCCCCGGTGGACGTTTTCGTGATGGTGTTTCTGGAGGAACTCAAATGCCCCCGGAACAAGGTCATGGGCTTCTGCATCAACGACTCCCAGAGATTCAAGTGGGCCCTGGGTCAGGCCATGGACATCGATCCCAAGAGAACCTTCGGTTTGGTCCTGGGAGAGCACGGCGAAAGCCAGGTGCCGATCTTTTCCAGCGTCCAGGTGGACTTCGGCCCGCACGAGGTGAAGGAAAAGGAGAGGGCCATGGCGTATCAATACATCAAGTCCTGGTACCCGATTTGGCAGAGCCAGGACGCGCACCGGACGACGACCTGGTCCTCCGCGGTGGGCATGCTCCACAACCTGAGGAGCCTCGCCGATCTCCCGAATCCCATGCCCCTCATGGGTTCCGTCCTCTTGGAGGGCGAATACGGTTTGAAGGACGTCGCCTTGGGCGTCCCCCTCACCCCCGGCCCCAACTCCTGGGAAAAGGTGGTGGAGCTCCCCCTGACCGACGAGGAAAGCAAAGACCTCAAGGCTTCCGGGGACAGGGTGAAGGAACTGTACGCGCAAACCATGAGCTGAATCCCCCGCTCCGGGCGTCCCGCTCCCGCGCGACCGTGTTTTAACGAAAAGGGGAAACGCCCCCGCGCGTTTTTCCTTTTCGT
>JAITKT010000110.1 GCA_031278225.1 Deltaproteobacteria bacterium | reverse complement strand
CGTCTTCGCTTCGGCTCCCGCCCGGGGTCCCGCGGACGTCGGGGTCGTCGATTTCAAAGGCGGGTCGCGAGGGGATCCCCGAACCTTCGTTTCGGATCGCTTCGCGCCGTCGTCACGAGGGGGCATCCTCGAGAACCAGCGTTATCGAGCCCGGGGAAAATCGCCAAGTCGCCCTCTGACGGGCGGTCAAAGGCTTTCCCGAAACGGTGGGGGTTTCGAATAAAGGCTTTCCGATCCGATTGTCGCCGCGGTAATCCAAGATCCGATACTCGCCGGGGAGAAAAGTCTTGAGATCCACCCTGACGGGACCGGTCAGGTAAAGGTCCCCCTGGACGAACAGAAAAACGTCGGACAGAAGGTCGGCGGGGTCCACCCTCAAGGTGACGCCGTCCAGGGAGAGGGAGCCCAAGACGTACAAGGACTCGCCTTCGACAATCGCCCCTTCGGCGAAAATGCCTTCGCCGATCGTCGAATGACGGAGCGCCTTCAAAACGGAGCCGGACTTCGCCAGAACGGTCCCCCCCCATCCGGAAATACTCTCCAAAACGAGGGTGCCCGAGTTGAGGAATAAGTCGCCCCGCGTAAAAGGCGATCCGACGGTCAGGGTTCCCGCGCCTTCTTTGACGATCGCACCGCCATTGTCCGCGACGCCTTTGAAGACCCAATCCCCGTCTCCCTTGAGCTCCAGGACGGAGCCGTCTTCGATGAGGTAAGACATGTGTTCGCCCAAGGAAGCGGAGAACGAGGCCTTGGATCCGTCCCCGATGTCGACGCCGTTCTCGAAATCGACCAAAGAGTTGTCGAAAGTCACCACGGCTCCTCCCCGGACGGTCAGCGCTCCCCCGGGCGACAAGCCGTCTCCGATCGCCTTTCCGATTCCCCTGAGGCTTCCGCCGGAAAAAACGTAATCGGCCGAAACCGTCATGTCCGAGACAAGAATCCCGTCGGGAAGGTCGATTGCCCCGACGAGGCCGGAATCGTCGAAAACGGCCTCGTCAAAAAAGGCGAAGACGCTTTCCGAACCCTTGAAATTCGCGCTCGTCAGGTCCCAAGTCCCCGGAACGGCGGGCGTTTCGGACCACGCGAGACTTTGGCTCGCGGCGGACGACGTCGCGATTTTCAATTTCCCGGCTTCGAGCGAAAAGGTCGCGCTTTGACGGGTGCTTCCCTCCATCGACAATCCGTTCACCGTGATCGGTAAAAATTTGTCAAGGGGGATTTCCGAGCCCGGCGCGTCGATCGCGTCAAAGGTCGCGTTTTCGAGAAAGTCGAGGTCAATCCTCACGTTTCCCGAGACCGAGAGATCGCCCCCCGTCACCTTCAGGAGGGGATTGGAACCGAGTCGGGCGGGAGAGACCGCGAACGTCAAAACCGATCCCTCTTCCGAGAGAGTCAGATTCGGGGTTTCGAAAAAACCTCCCCGAACGGTCCCCTTCCGGAACGCGGCCCGCTTCGCGAGGACGGTCGGGGCGTCGTAATCGAAGGTCGAATCCCCGCCCGCGATTTCCAATTCGGCCGCCGAGACGGGACCCATGACGTTCTCGCCTCCGGTCACCGCGACCTTTCCGGTGACCGCGAGACCTAGCGAAAAAAAGTTGCGCCCGCCTCCCCTCAGGGTGAGGTTCGCGGCCGACGCGAGGTCGCGAAACCAGTTTTCCGCGCCTCCCTTGATTTCGAGATTTCCGGATACGTCCGCCGGGCCGAAAAACGTGTTTTCCGCTCCTCCCGACACGACAAGGTTCCCGGACGCCATCGTCCGTCCTCTGAAAAAGTTATCGCGGCCCCCGAAAATCATGATGTTTCCGGCGCCAATCCCGGTCGCGTCCCCGGACGAAGAGGTTCCCAAAAAGTTCCTTCCCCCGTAAATCAACAGGTGTCCGGCTTCGGCCCGGACATTGCCCCCGATCGAGTTTTCGCCGCCCGCGAACGAGACGAAAGAACCGTTTCCCAAGGGCCCCTCGAAATCGCGCGAGTCGACGAGGACGAGATCGCCTTTGACGGTCGAAATTCCCCCGACGAAGGAAACGGAGGTTCCGGATCCGACGCCGCCGGAGCCCCCGCCGACGCCGTAAACGCTTCCCGCGACCGTCGAGGTTCCCCCGACGAAGGAAACGGAGGTTCCCGAACCGACGCCGCCGGAGCCCCCGCCGACGCCGTAAACGCTTCCCGCGACCGTCGTGTTTCCCCCGGCGAAAGTGACTCCGTTGTCGCGGCCGATCGCTCCCTCGCCGCCGCCCCGCGTCATTACCCCGAAAACGTCGCCGAACACCGCGTTCTCCCCGTCGGCGAAGGTCACGCGGTTTTTGTCGCCGGCCGAGGCGCGGTCTTCCAGAACGGCTCCCGCGACCGCGTCGACCTTGTTGACGCCTCCCGAGAACGAGACCGAATTGTTTTCCGCCTTCGCCTCCCCGGTTATCGAGGCCCCGGCCACCAGGAGATCCGTCCGGCGGACGTCGGGATTGACGCCGCGAATCTCGACCGAATTGTCGGAAAACAAAGCCGCGCCGCCCGAGGCGTCCCAAACGTCATGATTGGCGGCGCCGGCGATGAGCTCCTCGAACATCGCGCCTCCTCCGACAATCGCGCGGTTTCCGGTGACGGGGGTCGCGCCGAAGGTCCCTTCGACCAAACCGGCGACGACGTCAATGCCTTTCACGAGCCCCCACACGGTGACGCGGTTGTCGGCGACCTTCCCGAGGCTCTCCCCGTCCGCCGTCATTGATTCTCTCATCGCCCCGCCGCGGACGCGGGAGATTCGGGAATAAACCCCGTCCCGGTCGTCCGCGCGAATGCTCACGACGTTTCCGCTTATCTCGGCGAAATTGTCCGGATACGCCGGTTCCCGGAGAAGTCCCCCGTAAACCGCGTCGATCCCCTCGCCCGCGTATTCGAACCCCGGGTTCAAGATGACGACCTCGTTTCCCGTTATGAAACCGCCCTCCGTCTCCCCTATCGACCCCCCGACGACTTCGCCGACGCGTCCGCCGAAAACGTCGTTCCACTCCCAATGAATTTGAACGTAATTGTCTTTCACCGTCACTCCCTTCCGACCTTTTCCCCCGCCGGAATGACCGCCGCGAATTCCGGGGGCGACGTCGCCGTTTTCGAAGAAAGTTCCGCCTTCGATAAAGACTTCGTTCTTCGAGACGTTTCCGGAATCGGAAAGGCCGCCGGCCAAAAACCCGTGAATTCCCACGTCGTCGATATGGTCCCTCATCATCGCGAGGACGCGGTTCCCGGTGACTTCCGCCCCGCAGGGCGCCGAGGGGTCGCAATCGTCGTCGTTCGCCGGCGCGCTCGCTCCGCCGACGGCCTCGTTCACTTGGCCCCACCTTATTTCGACGACGTTTCCGCGAACCTCGATTTTCGGGCTTCCGTCGGCCGCGCCCGTCGACGCCGCCCCGCTCGCGCCTCCCACCGCTCTCCCGCCGACGGTTCCCCCGCGGTCAATCAAAACCTTGTTGTCCGTCGAGGAGAAGTTCAGGCTGTAGCCCCCGATCGCCGCGCCTTCGGCTTCGTCGGGGAAAGACCCGCCGAGCGGCCCCGGGCCGATGTCGGCTCCGCGGATCCAAAGGAGATTGTTCGACGCCGAGCCCGCGACCGGATCCGCTTTTTCGAACGAAGCTCCTCCCAGGAGACTCAGCGTTTTCTCCCCGACCCGCGCGTCTCCCTCCGCCGCGACGCGAAGGGTGTCGTCATCGTATCCGGATTGGGCGCCGGACGCGACGAACGACTCTTCGCCGTTCCGGGGGATCGCGAATCCTTCGATGGCGAGTCCGGAATTCAAGGCGCGCAGATAATCCCGGCCTCCGGGAAAATCCCGCGTCGCGACGACGATGTCCGGCCATTGTTTGAAATCGTCCTCGGAAACGGGCTCGACCCTTCTCAACTCCGGGGGGTCCGGCGACTCCGGGCCCCGGGCCGTTCCCGTTCCCGCGAAAATCGCGACGGCCGCGGCGATGACGATGGCGACGGTGACGGAAACGACGATAAGAGACGTCCGCCCCCGGGCGCTTCTTGAACCATCCCTCTCTTTTTTTCGCGACGGACTCATTTTCCACTCCTCACAAACCCGAAAAACGACGTTGTCTTTCGTCCCGGTGTTTCGTTTTTTGTTGTTTTCGATTTTTTCCCGTTCCCGACCCGTCTCCCCCCGCGTCCGGGGACGGCGTCGGCGGGATTTATTCCCGCGCCCCCTTAAAAATCGCCGCCCCCCCTTTTTTTTCCGATGACTCTACGAGTCGAGGAAGTCTTTTATCTTCCCCAGGTCGTCCTTGGCCGTTTCCGCGGCGTCCGGATTTTTCGCGATTTCGTCCAAGCCGTAGACCATTCTGAGGGGAACGAATTTCCCGAAACCCAAGGATATGTTCTCCTGGGTTCTTTTTCTCAAGCTCGCCATGGGCTTGTCCGTCCCGGAAAGAATTCGGGAGGCGTTGACGCCCAAAGCCGCGACGACCCGGGGACGAACGAGTTCGATTTCCCTCACGGTCACGGCTTTGCAGTGTTTTTCGGTTTCCGGGGAGAGTTCCCCGGCTCCCGCGACGCACTTCGCGATTGGGGTGAGATAAACGTCCTCCGCGGCCAACCCGAAGATCTCCTTCAAGAGCCCCGAAAAGACGTACCGTTCCGGGGCCGGGGGATAATCGTTTTCCCTCAAGGCTCTTTCCGTCGGAGGATCCGAGACGAACAAGAGTTTCGCACCGACCTTCCCCTTTCCGAAGAAGAAACCCTTTCTCCCCTCCCCCAGGGGACACAATCGGCATTTCGCGACCCCTTCCCTCAAAGCCGCGAGGGTCCCCGCGGTTTCCGCGTAAGTCTGAGCCCCGCGGGCCGCGGTTCTTTCGAATCTCCTTTCGAATCCCCCGGCGAATCCCCCGGCCAATCCCCCGGCGTACGGCTCCCGGACCTTCCCGCCGGGCAAATCCTTCCCCGGGGAAGTCTTCGGGTAAGAGTCGCCGCCGGCGTTTTTCGTAGGGTCCGCGCGGTCCGCTTTTTCGGCCGCGACCGCGGGGTCGGCTTTTTTCGGGGAAACGACCCGGTCTTCTTCGTCGTCGTCGAGGCTCAAAAGGACGTCTATCAGAGGATCGTCGAAGGGGTTCGGGGGCTTCGCCGCGACGGGGGCTTTGGGCGGGACGGACGATTGGAAAGCGGGGGTGGTTTTCGCGGGAACCGGGGAAGAACCCGGCGGGTCTTTTTTGACGGAAACCCCTGTCCCCGGGGTTCCGGACGAGGGACGACCGGCCGCGCCGACGGTTCCGGCCCGGGCTTCCCCGGAGCTT
>JAITKT010000104.1 GCA_031278225.1 Deltaproteobacteria bacterium | reverse complement strand
GGTCTTCGGATTTCCGGAGCCACCCGGGCCGCGCAACCCCTTGTGCTCGAAGCTCCCGGAGGGGCCCCTGAGGGACGCCGTCGGCTTCGCCTCCGAGGTTTTGGGGATCCCCTTCGCGAATTTCAGGATCGCGCCCCTCGCGGGCGACGCCTCCGGCCGGGAGTACCACCGCCTGAGCACCAAAACCCGGAGCTTCGTTCTCATGCGGGGAAAGGACCGGAGGGAGAACCGGATTTGGGTCACCCTGGGAAAATTGCTCGCGGCCCGCGATTTCCCCGTCCCCGAGATCCTCGGTCACGACCCCGGGACCGGCGTTTGCGTCATCCAGGACTTGGGGAACTCCCGCATGGACAAGCTTTTCGAGGAGGTCCGGGTCAGGCGGGAGGAGGTTTTCAGGCGCTCCGCGTCCGTCGGGGCGAAGACCCCGAAACCCCGCAAAAGGCGCGGGGGGGCGAAAAGGGGCGCGGGCGCGGCGGCGGAGAAAAAGAAGGCCGCCATCGGGGAGCTCAAACTCGCCATGGAAAAACTCGACGAGTGCTTCAAAAGCGCCGCGAGGGAACTGGGGCTCTTTCACGCCGGCGCCCTCGAGGCCGTGCTGCCCGCGATAAAATCCATAAGCCCGCCCTACTGCCAAAATTTCGCGTTCGAAAGGGAGTTCCGCTATTTCGTGAAAGGCATCAAAGCGCTCGGCTATCCCCCGAAGGAGATTCCCAGGGGGGTCGTGAAGGAGGGGGCGGTTTTGGCCGGGAAGGTCGCGGCCCTCTCCGACGGGGGCTTTCTGATCCACAGGGATTTTCAGAGCAGAAACATAATGCTCCTGGGCCGGAGCCCCCGGGTGATAGATTTTCAGGGGGCGAGGATCGGGCCCCCCCAGTACGACCTCGCGAGTTTCCTCCACGACCCTTACGTGACCGTCCCCAAGGACCTCGCGAACGAGGCGCTCGGGGAGTATCTCTCCATGAACCGCCGCGTGCCGTGGCATCCCGGGGAAGCCCTGTGGGGCGAAATCGACCTCGCGGGGGTCATGCGCCTCTGTCAGGCCATCGGGGCCTACGCGAAACTGGCGGTCAAGGACGGGAAGACCGCCTACCTCGCCCACGTCCCCGCGGCCGCGGAAAGACTCCGTCGGCTCCTCCGCTCGGACGTCGGGAAGGAGTTTCCGCTCGCGAGGGAACTCGCGGAGGCCTTCGCGTCCTGGGTCTCGGAAGGGGGTCTTTCGTGAGCGCGGCCATAGCCCTGGTGGGGCGCCCCAACGTGGGGAAATCCTCCCTTTTCAACAGGCTCGCCAAAAAGAGGGCGGCCCTCGTGGACGACATGCCCGGGGTCACGAGGGATCGCCACTACTCGGACATCGTCATCGGTGACCGGGAAGGGATCCTCATCGACACCGGGGGATTCGATTTCACCAAAGAGACCCTCGGAAGTTCCGTCACGAGGCAGATTCTTCTCGCCCTGGACGAGAGCGACCTCGTCGTCTTCGTGACGGACGGCGTCGAGGGCCTGTGCCCGGAGGACGCGGAAATCGCCAAGATCTTGCGCAAGTCCGGAAAACCCGCGGTCTTGGCGGTGAACAAAATCGACGGCCCGGAGAAGGTCTCCCTCGCGGGGGAATTCCACAAACTCGGCTTCGCGCCCCTTCTCGCGGTGTCCGCCGCCCACAACCGGGGGATCGAGGCCCTGAAGGAAGAGATGCGGAAGTACCTCGACCCCGTCTCCCCGCCCCGGGACGCGGCCGACCCGACCCCCAGACTCGCCGTGGTGGGGAGGCCCAACGCCGGGAAATCCTCCCTCGTGAACCGATTGGCGGGCGAGGAGAGAATGGTCGTGGACTCCGAACCCGGAACCACGAGGGACGCCCTGGACGTGACGGTCCGGGCGGACGGAAAGGACTACGTCTTCGTGGACACGGCCGGGGTCAGAAGGAAGGGGAGGGTGAGCGAGAAGATTGAAAAGATTTCCGTCATAAAGGCCTTAAAGAGCTTGGACAAGGCCGACGTCGCGCTTCTCATGGTGGACGCGACGACGGGTCTTTCCGACCAGGACGCCCACATCGGGGGCCACGCCTTCGAGAAGGGAAGACCCGTGGTCTTTCTTTTGAACAAGTGGGACCTCGTCAAGGACAAGGAAGAGGCCCGGAAAAACTTCGAAAAGGACTTGAGCGTCAAGATGTCCTTTCTCGAGAAATCCCCTTGGTTCCCGGTATCGGCCCTGACGGGAAAGGGCCTTAAAGGGCTTTTTCCGCTCGTCGACAAAATCATGACCCAGTTCACCTTTCAGGCGACCACGAGCGAGGTGAACAAGGTCCTGGAAAAGGCCACCGAACTCCACAGCCCGCCCCAGGTCGGAAGAACCAGACTCAAGTTCTACTACGCCACCCAGGCGGGGACGAGGCCCCCGAGCTTCGTCGTTTTCAGCAACAGACCCAAAAGCGTTCATTTCTCGTATCGCCGCTTTTTGATAAACCGTTTCAAAGAGGCCTTCGGCCTGGATTTGGTGCCGGCGAAACTGTACGTCCGCGACAGGCACCGGGAAGACGGGGGTAAAAATTAACATGCGCGGGAACATCCTGGCGTTCGTCGTCTTTGGCGTTTTGATATTAGCCGCCTTTCTCGTCAATCTCCGGGGCGGGAAAGAAGGGGAGGGGGCCTCTTTCCCCAACGCCCCCTCCGCGGTGGCCTCCCTCGCGGTCCCCGGCCCCGGGCCCGGTGCCGCCGCCGCCCTTTTCCCCGACCCGATCGACCCGACCGGCGCGAGCGGAGCCATCGCCCCGATCGATCCGATCGATCCGATCGATCCGATCGACGCGACCATTCCGATCGACGCCGTCGACTCGACGGACGCCGGGGTCCCCGCGGACGGCCCCGCCCTTCCGGGGGAAGGAAAAAAGACCCCGGAGCGCCCGATCATAACGGGACCGGAACCCCCGGGCATAGTCGAGAGGGAGCTTCTCCCCGTTTGGACGGGGCGCGGGCCGGGCGCGTCTTTGTTTTACGACGACTCGGCTTACGGCGAGGAAGAGAGAAAACCGGCGGTCCTCTTCGTCTACCCCGGGACGGGGCCTTTCTCGTCTCTCGGAGCCACCGCGCTCCGCGGGGCCCGTATCGCCCACAAGCGCTGGGGGGGAGAGTTCGAGCTTCTGGAGGTCAGGGAGGAAGCGGGTCCCGCCCTGGCGAAGGTGGTCAATCCCGACAGGGTGAGGATGGTCGCGGGGCATTTGTTCGAGGGGAGTCTTCTCGCGAACGCCCCCTATTACCGGGAAAGGTTTCTTCCCGTCATCCTCCCCTTCTCGGACAACTGGGAGACCGGGGAACTGGGGCCCGACTATTTCAGGCTGCAGGCGAGCGTTCCGGCCCAGGGGAGGGCCCTCGCCCTGAACGTCTTGAAACTGAAGACGAACGAAAGACCCAAGAACATATACGTCCTCGAGGAAAGCGATCCCGCCTTGAAGCTTCTCGCGGATTCCTTCGTCGATACCCTTTACAATCCCGACACCCCGGAAGAGAAGACCAAATTGAGGGCCCTGAGGAAGAACGGGAAGGACGTCGGGGTCCACAGGGTGACGGTCGACGACGACGAATCTTTTTCCGGGTTTTTGAAGACCGTCAAAACCAACCAGAGGAGCATCGTCTTCTTGGCCCTGACGGGCCGCAAGGCCTTAAGGCTCGCCCCCCGTTTCAGGGAATCCAACCTCAAGAGCTCGGTCTTCTACGCCGCCTCGGCCCTCGCCAACCGCGACGTGGGGGCCGCTTACGCCTCCCTGGGCCACACCCTTCTTCTTTGCGTCCCGGTCAACATGAACGAGCCCCGCGACAAGGAGTTGGAAGAGTTCGTCCACAATTACCGCCGCGAGCACAAGACCGATCCCTCCTGGAGTTCGGTCGTCGCCTACGACGCCGTGACCCTGGCGGAAAAGGCCCTCTCCACCGGGGACGGGGTCTCCTTCCTTACGGCCGCGGAAGGGAGACCGGGGCTCGCGGGCGTTTACGACTTTTCGACCGAGACCAGGCCCGCCCACATGTTGAAAATAGACGGGAAGGCGAACTTCAAAAATCTGGCCTGGCTCCCCTGAGAGTCGCGGGACGGACCGGGACCGCCCGGGACCGCGACCCGGTCTCTCGCTCCTTCGCTCCCTCGCTCCTTGGCTCCCTCGCTTCCCCGTTCCGGCGATCTCCCGCTCCGCGGGTCGCTTTCGCATCCCGTTAAAAATTTTTCGGCGGTTTTCCCATGAGCGTTTTGGTCACCGGAGGCTGCGGCTTCATCGGCGCGAACTTCATCCTCGATTTCGCGGGTCCCGAGAAGGTCCTGAACATCGATCTCCTGACCTACGCGGGAAACGTCGAAAATCTCCGGGGTCTTTCCGGGGATTCCCACCGTTTGATCGTCGGCGACATCGGGGACGCGGAACTGGTGGCCTCCGTGTTCGAAAGCGAGAGACCCCGGGCGGTCGTCCATTTCGCCGCGGAATCCCACGTGGACAGATCGGTTTTGGGGCCGGGGGCCTTCGTGCGGACGAACGTCCTCGGGACCTTCGTTTTGTTGGAAGAGGCGAGAAAACACCACGCTTCTTTGAGGGGGGCGGAGCGGGACGCCTTCAGATTTTTGATGGTCTCCACGGACGAGGTCTACGGGTCTTTGGGTCCGGACGATCCCCCCTTCACCGAAAAGAGTCCCTACCGCCCCAACAGTCCCTACTCGGCCTCCAAGGCCGGCGCGGACCATCTCGGGAGGGCTTATTTCAAGACCTACGGCCTCCCCGTGATGATTTCCAACTGCTCCAACAACTACGGACCCTTCCAGTACCCGGAAAAGTTCATTCCCCTTACGATCCTGAATTCTTTGGCCTTAAAGCCCCTGCCCCTGTACGGCGACGGAAGACAAATAAGGGACTGGCTGCACGTGGCCGACCACGCGAGGGCCCTGAAACTGATTCTTCGCGAGGGAAAACCGGGGGAAACCTACAACATCGGCGGAAACGGGGAAATGGAAAACATTGAGGTCGCGAGGGCCGTTACGGGGCTCCTGGACGCGAAAAGACCCAGAAAAGACGGGGGCTCTCACGGGGATCTCATTGCCTTCGCGAAGGACAGACCCGGTCACGACCGCCGTTACGCCGTGGATTCCTCGAAGATCGAAAGGGAATTGGGTTTCCGGCGCCACAAAAATTTTCGCGCGGGTTTGGAGGAGACCGTGGATTGGTACCTCGCCAACCCGGAATGGGTGGAATCCGTCAAAACCCGCGAATATCGGGATTGGATGAGGACCCAATACGGTGACGACGACGGGAAATCACCGGCGTGACGAAGCGAAGGGAGGAGAAGATGAGAACCGCGAAGCGGACAAAACCCGAAACGAAGACGGCGGCCCCCCGTGCGTAAGGGAATAATTTTGGCCGGCGGGTCCGGCACGAGGTTGTATCCGGCCACTTTGGTCGTCTCGAAGCAACTTCTCCCGGTCTTCGACAAACCCATGATCTACCATCCCCTCACCACCCTCATGCTCTCGGGGATAAGGGAAATCCTCGTGATTTCGACCCCCTCGGACCTCCCCGCGTTCCGGAAGCTTCTTTCGGACGGTGCGGCGTGGGGCGTCAATTTCTCTTACGCCGCGCAGGAAAGGCCCGAGGGCATCGCCCAAGCCTTGACGATAGCCAAAGATTTTTTGGGTGACTCCCCGAGCGCCCTCATTTTGGGGGACAACATCTTCTACGGTCACGAGATGACGGATTTTCTCAAGAAATCCATGGGGCGCGAGGAGGGAGCCACGGTCTTCGCATACCGGGTGAACGACCCTTGGCGTTACGGGGTCGCGGAATTCGATTCGGAGGGAAACGTCCTGGGAATAGAGGAAAAACCCGCGAAACCCCGTTCCTCTTACGCCGTGACCGGGCTCTATTTTTACGACTCCAAGGCCCCGGAACTGGCCGCGACCCTGAAACCGTCGAAAAGGGGGGAGCTCGAGATAAGCGATCTGAACGGACTTTACCTCGCGAGGGGCGAACTGAGGGTGAGGGTCATGGGAAGGGGTTTCGCGTGGTTGGACACCGGCACCCACGAAAACCTCTTGGACGCGGGGCAGTTCATAAGCACCATCGAGAAGCGCCAAGGCATGAAAATAGCCTGTCCCGAAGAGGTGGCGTTCCGCAACGGGTGGATAACGAGGGAAGAACTCGAGGCCCTGGCCGTCCCCTTGAGACAAAACGCTTACGGCGCTTATCTCTTGAACCTGGCCGGGGAATAGGCCACAAGCCGGAATTTTTCCGGCCGGATTTTTTCGCTCGTCGCCCTTGGAAAACCATTGTTTCGAAACATCCGGGATTTCGTATTGTTTCGCGGGCTTCCCCGGATAAACCGGAGAATTCGGCGATTGATGAATCCGGATGTCTCGAAGAGCGGATTTCAGGCGAGAAAGTCGATGAAGAATTTTTCGAAGTGGGAGATGTCGAAGCTTTCCGTCTCGATCGGGACCTCTATTATGGAGAAGGCTTCCAGGATCTCCTCGTCCGAAAGAGGGGCCAGTCCCAAATCCAACACCAGGATCCTGTCGTAGCGGCCGAAGTTTATCCTGAAGTCGGTGTCGTCCCATCCCAGGAGTTCTCTCATGCCGTCGTCGGCGAACCAGGTTTTTCTGATCCACTCCGGGGTTATGACCATGGTCTTGTCCCGTTCCAGCTCGGCCAGGCGATCCTCGCCCACTATGGCCCCCAGGCAGTTCTTGGTGGAAAGGACGGGGAAGCCCAAGTCCTTGGCGATGGTCTTCAGGTCGGGATGGCAGCCGTAGCCTATCATCAGTCTGACGTTCGGGTCCCCGGGCTCGAGCGCGGCGATCTTTTCCTTCAACGCCGCGTCCAGGGTATTCATGTCGTTGTGAAGCCCGGCCCTCAGCCAGATGACGTTCACTTCCAATTCGGGGTGTTTTCCCAGGACGTGATTCATCTCGTCTTCGAAGATATTGCACGCTATAAGAGTTTTCCCGGCCATGCGCGTACTCCTTTTCTTTTTGAAAAATATTTCGGAGCGAGTTTTCGAATCTTCCCGCATGCTAGGCCGGACGCGGAAAACTGTCGGTAGCTTATGCTACGGGAGTTGTATGTTCGCAAATGTATCGCTTGTTACAGACGGAAAGGGCCGGGGATGTTAGATTGTAATTCGGCTCCCCCTTTGGGGTAAAGCCGGCCAAAAAGCCCTCCTTTAGTCTTCTTCGGGGGAAGAGAGGCGCGAGGAGGGCTCTTTTTTGGCGATGACAACCAAACATAAAGCCCGGAGAATGATGTCATGACCAAAATTCTGGCGTTCTCGGGAACGCCGATAAAAAACGGCACGATAGAAAAGGGACTCAAAATGGTGCTCGAGGGAACGGGCGCCGACGACGTCGAACTCGTCCGGCTCTCTTCCCTGAATTTGAAAGTCTGCGTCGCCTGCAAAAAATGCGTCGAAACCAACCGCTGCGCCCTGAAGGACGATTTGAACCCTCTTCTGGACAAGATAGAAGCGGCGGACGGTTATCTTTTGAGCGGCTATCCGAGCTTCGGTTCCCTGAACGCCCTGACCAAGCTCTTCATCGAGCGCAACTGGCCCCTCCGTCACAACCAAAACCGCACCGTCGGCAAGGTGGGGGGCGCGGTGGTGGCCGGGGCGGCCAATCTCGAGGCCCTGGAGGAATATTTCAGGCATTATTTCGAGGGCTACCTGGGCATGGATTTCAAGGGAGCCCTGAAACTCAAGGGAAACGTCCCCTGCATGACCTGCGGGTACGGGGAGGAATGCGATTACAGCGGCTTCTTGCGGGAATACGGTCCGGGGGCCAAGGTCACGCCGGACAAGTTCAGCGACCCCGCCAAGGACGACAACGCCAAGGCGGGAGCCCGGGAACTCGGGCGTCTGATGAGCGAAGCCATACGGGGAAAGGCTTCCGGGAAATCCGTTTCCGCCTGACGGGAAATTCCCCGGGGGTTCCGCATTGTCCCGACCCCGAAATCCCCGGGGGCCCCGGTCCGGGATTTCGGGGTTTTTTCCGTTTTCGGCCTTTTTCGCCTTTTTTCCGCTCTTTTTCCCCGTTTTCCCGCTCCGCGGCCCTCAAAGGGCGGTCGCTCCCGGAAAAAGGGCTTTTGACGAGCCTTTCCCTTTTCCCCCCCGACATTCCCCCCGATCGTCTTCCGAAAACCCGCCCGGCGTCTCCCGGTTCCCCGGGAAGGCCCTTCGGGGGCCGTTTTCCGGTTTTCCGCCCGCGCTCGGGGGCTTTTCGGGAAAGCGCCCGCCCGGGCCCGGGTTTCGCCCTTGGGATTTCATGTCAAAAAGCTTGGATTTTGCCCGTTTTTATGTTGACAAGTTCCCGGGCATGACTTATCCTTGAATCAAGGAAGCGGAACCTTCCTTTGGGGCATTTTGCCCGGTTTTCTGACGTCCAAGTCCGATTTTCGGTTTTTCTGAGACGGAAGATAACGCACCCTTTTTATTTTGACGAAATGAAAGGTCTCGCGCGTCCTTCCTCTCTTTTGGGAACGGCGCTTTTTTTGTGACAAAAACGTCCCATTATCAAAAACCCAATCGAAAAAACGAAAAACGGAGACGGAAATGAGTGAAACCCGAGTGGCCATTCTGGCCGTGGTCGTGACGGAGCCGGATTCCGTGGAGGAGCTGAACAGGATCCTGCACGAGTATTCGAATTTCATCATCGGGCGCATGGGGATACCCTACAGCGCCAAGAAAATCAACCTGATAAGCGTTGCCATGGACGCCCCCCTGGACGTCATAAACGCCCTTTCCGGAAAGATCGGGCGACTCAAGGGGGTGAGCTCCTAGGCGGCTTACTCCAACGCGGTGACCGTTTTTGAAAACGAAACGACTTCTTGACACCCTCCTTAAGGAGAAGACTCTCGCCAAGGGGGAGTT
>JAITKT010000094.1 GCA_031278225.1 Deltaproteobacteria bacterium | reverse complement strand
CCGGGATGAGCAGCACCGACACGTTGGGGATCTGGGCCAGGAAGTAGATCGCCACCTTGTCGAAGGAAACCTCGTGGTGGAGGAAGTCGGAGATCTTCTCCACGAAATCCACGACCATGTACAGGGTCAAAAAACCCGCCATGCACAGGGCCAGGTTTTTCGCGAAGAGGGTCGCGAGGTGGCGGTCGAGGACTTTCACCGGCGCTCCTCCCCGGCGTTTCCCCATCCGGCCCGGAAGCGTTTCGCGAGCCTTCTCCAGGTGGCCTTGGGGTCTATCGCGGCCGAGCGGTTGAGGCTCTTCAAAAGAACGACGGCGACGATGGCGGAAATGACGTTCGCGGTCCAAATGGCGGGCCCGACCGGGGCTATTCCCGCTCCGGCCAGGGTGGTGGCGAAGGTGAGGACCGAATAGTAGAGGACGAAGATCGTGAGCGCGATTATGAGCCCGAAGTTCTTGCCCCTCGTCCTGAAGCTCGCCCCCAGCGGCATCCCCACGAGGGACATGACGAAGGCCGCGAAGGGGAGGGCGTGGCGGGTGTGGTACTCGATCTGGTAGTAGCGCCAGTTGGTTTTTCCCGCGTCCCGGCGTCTCAGGGACTCGGCCATGAGCTCGGAGGTCGGGAAGTCGCTTCTCCCCCAGACGAGGCTGTTTTCCTCCGAGGCGAACTCGGACCCGGGGGAGATCTTGAGCTCGTAGGTCTCGAAGAAGATGCTGTCCACGCTGGGACTCCCCTTGCTGAAACGGTCTATCACCCCCCGTTCCAGGCTGAAGAGGAGGAGCCCGGCCTCCCTGTCTATGTCCAACTGCCCCCGTTCGGCCGCGACGAAGGTGTTTTCGCCCTCGAGTCTCCTGTCGTTTATCACCACGTTCAGCATGGCGCCCTTGGAGTCGGCCGAGAGTTGTCCCACGTAGATGGTGAGACCCGTGAAGTCCCGGACGAAGACCTGTTCCTTTATGGCGAGGTCGGCCCTCGCCTTGGCGAGCAGCAGAAGTTCGGTCCTGAATTTGACGTTGGCGATGGGGCCCAGGTAGAGATTGAAAAACCCGGTCAGCGCCAGGGCCGCGAGGCCGAAGGACACCACCGGGGGCAGGAGTTGATAGAGGGAAACGCCCGAGGCCTTGAGGACCGTGATTTCGCAATCCGCGCTCATCCGCAAAAACGTCGTCAGGGGAGCCAGAAGAGCCGCCATGGGGATGGACATGGAGAGCATCTTGGGCATTATGAGAAGAAAGATGAAGGCTATGTCCGTCGCGGCCACCCCGCCCTGGACCACGAGGTCGGCCAGGGACATGACCCTCGCCATGAGCAGAATGAAGGTGAAAACGAGAAGGTTCACGACGAAGGAGGGTATCGTTTCGGAAAGTATTCTGCGTTTGATTATGGTGGAAAACATTCGGCCCCATGCCCCGGGTTCGCCAAAAAAAAGAGATCCCCCGCGCGTCTCCGAAGCCGACGGCCGGCCGGAAGTCGCTCGCCCCCGCGCCCCGTCGCGCCCGAACCGCCGGAATCCCGAGGGGCCGGGGGGAAAACCGCGGATTGTGAAACCGTCGGTTCCCCCGACCGCGTCGGGAATCGGAAGAAAGAACGTCAAACGCGAATTATATTACAAAACAAAGGAAAAACAAACGTCGCCGAAAGACGGCCCGGGCGAACGCGCGACGGAAACGAAAAGCCCCTAGGGCGGCCGTGCCGTTTTCCCTTTTCGGACCGCGGTCCCCGGGACTTCAGGATGTCCGGGCTTCGGGGCTTCGGGACGATTTCGGCGGCCGTTTCGCCCGGCTCAGGAAGACCCTCCCCTTTGATAGCGGGCCACCATGCGGTTGTGCTCGTTCAGGGTCTCGGAGAAGTGGTGGGTGCCGTCGTTTTTGGAGACGAAATAGAGGTGTTTGGTGTTGGAGGGATTGATGACGGCGTTTATCGCGGCTTCGCCGGGGCTCGCGATGGGTCCCGGGGGAAGGCCGTCTATCACGTAGGTGTTGTAGGGGTGGGGGTCGGCCAGGTCCTTCCTCGTGATGTTGCCGTCGAAGTTCCTGAGGCCGTAGATCACCGTGGGGTCCGTCTGAAGCTTCATTTTCTTCTTGAGTCTGTTGAAGAAGACCGCGGCTATCAGGGGTCTTTCGCCGGGGGAGCCGGTTTCCTTCTCCACGATGGAGGCCAGGGTCAGGACCTCGTTCAGGGTCAGGCCCTTGGCCCGGGCGGCGGAGGCGTGCTTGTTCCAGACGGCCCGCATCTGGTCCACCATGGCCTTGGCTATGGTCTTCGCGGAGGTGCCCTTGGGGAAGTTGTAGGTCTCGGGGAAGAGGTAGCCCTCCAGGGTGTCGGCCTCCACTCCCAGGGACTTTATGAACTCCTTGTCGTGGCAGAGGGCCCAGAATTCTTCCGCCCCCGCGAGACCCGAGGCCCCCACGGCCCTCGAGATGTCCGCCATGTTGTAGCCCTCGGGGATGGTGAAGGGGTAGTACTTGAAGTTGCCCTTGACCAGGGTGGAGATGACGTCCCAGGCGTTTTTGGAGGGGTCCAGGGCCTGTTCCCCGGCCTTCATGGCGACGTTCTGTTTCAAGGTCCTCTTTATTTTCACCGCCCACAGGAAGGCCGAGGGGTCCTTTATCACCCCGGCCTCGCGAAGTATCCCGGCTATGTCGGCGTTGGAGGCCCCCTGGGGTATGGTGACCAGGACCTCCCTCGAAGCGGTCTCCGGGGCCGTGAGCTTCTCGGAATAGTTCATGAGCCAGACGAAGGCGAAAATCAGGGAACCGAAGAACAAAACCCCGGCCAATCCCACGAGCCTTCCGAAGAGGCTCGGTCCGGTGGGGATCTTCTTTCTCTTTTCGGCCGCGCGGTTCTTCAAAAATGGGGCTTTGTGTTCGCTCATCGTGATTCGTTGGAACTCCCGGCGTTCAGGAAACGGGTGAGTATCAGGGCCGCCGAGACGGAATCGATTTTGTTTTCCCGGTCGTTTTGGGGGGCCCCGTGATTTTTCCCTTTGTTTTCGCGCATGATGTCCGCCGCCTCGAAGGTCGAGTGCCGCTCGTCCGCGGTCACGGCGGGGAGGTTTAAGTGTTTTTCGAGTTCGAAAGCGAGGGCCATGGCCCTCTGGGCCTCCGGGCCCTTCCTCCCGTCGAGGCGCAGGGGGAGCCCGACCACCAGTTTCTCGGGCCGGTGTTCGGAAACCAATTTCCCGACCGCTTCCAGGAATTTCCGGTGGGGCCTTCTCGGAAGCGTGACGAGAGGTCTCGCTATGGTGGCCGTGGGGTCGGACACCGCCACCCCGACTCTGGCCAATCCCGGATCCAACGCCATGTAAACGGGCACGTCCCAAACACCGCCGAAAAAAAATGATTCCGCCCGTCCCGGACCGCCCGGGCGGGAAAAACGGGGGCGGGGTCCCGCGAACGGCGGCCGGGCGCCCCGGGAAAAAGGACCCGCCGCCGGTCATTATAGGCGTTTTCCCGGGTGTTATCAACGGACGCGGCGGACCGTCGCGGGCCGTCCGGGGGACTCGCGGGAAGCGGGGGGTTTTTCCCCGAAACGCGGAAACGAAAGCGGAAGCGGAACGGGAAAACCCCCGGCCCGCGGGAGGGGGAAGCGAAACGGATTGAAAACCCGAAAGGGGGAGCGCGAAAAATAAAAAACGCGAAAGAAACGTTTTCCCCCTCCGCGGCGGGGAGAACGCGCTTGCCCCGGGGATTTTTCGTTTTCGGGTCTTGTCCCGAACACCTCGGAAGTGAGGCGGCGAGGGCGGTGGCGTCATCGCGGACGATCGCGGTCGTCCGGGGCATCGGCTCCCGATGTCGGGACGAGGCGCGCGGGACGGTTTTTTTTCCCCGGAAAACGCCCGAGGCGTTCCGGCCCGCGTTTTTCGCGTTTCGGCGCGACCCGTCCCGGAAAAAATATTTCGGGGCCTTCGACCGAAACGTCGGAAGCGCGTCCGTTTTCGACGCTCCTTTCTTCAGCGAAAGGTTTTTCGACGTCCGCGAAAGCTTTTTCCCGGACCCCCGCGCGCGCCGACGTCCCCGGGAAGAAACGGTTTTATTTTCGGATAAACCCCGGGACGCGGGGTCGGTGAAGGCATCCGGCGTTCCCGGCGTCGGTCGCGTCGGGGTCCGTTTGGAATTCATCCGTTCCGGTTTTTATCAGTTGACGAACTTTTTTTTCGGGTGGGCTTCCGAATGTCCGGAAGTTCCCCCGTGTCGCTTTCGCCCGACGGGGATCCTCGCGTCCGTCGACGGAAAGCGCGGGTCAGCGGGAGATCCGTCGGTTCAGATCTTCGAGCATTTCCCCGGCCGTTTCGTTTCCGTGCCCGGCCGCCTTCCCGTACCATTTGGCCGCTTCGTTCAAATCGGCGGGAACCGCGCGGCCCCGTTCGAAAATCTCCCCCAACAGCAATTCCGCCCCGGGGTGACCCCGTTCCGCGGCTTTTCGCACCCAACCGACGGCTTCGACGGGATTTCCGGCGTCTCCCGGGGCTTCCGGAAGAAGCATCCCGTAAAGCGTTCGCGCTTCGGGGTCACCTTGTTCCGCGAGCTTTCGGAACCAAACGGCGGCTTCGGCGAAATCCGCTTCGGACACCGTTTCGTCGAGGCACGCCGAGGCGTAATGGCGTCGCGCCTCGACATGGCCTTGTTCCGCGGCTTTTCGGAACCAAACCGCGGCTTCGGCGGGATTCGCGGCGACGCCGCGTCCTTCCAGAAAAAGCAACCCGTATTGGTATTGCCCTCCGGCCAACCCTTGTTCCGCGGCTTTTCCGAACCAAACGGCCGCTTCGGCCGGATCTCCCGCGACCCCGACGCCATCCGAAACGAGTATCCCGTAATTGTGTTGGCCTGCGGCGTACCCTTGTTCCGCGGCTTTCCGGAACCAAAACGCGGCTTCGGCGGGATTTCCGACGTTTTCCCGGTCTTCCAGAAGAAGCGTCCCGCAAATCGTTTGCGCTTCGGGATCGCCTTGTTCCGCGGCCTCCCGGAACCAAACGACGGCTTGGGCGAGATCGGCCCCGGATTCCGGTTCGTTTAAGCACAGCGCGGCGTAATG
>JAITKT010000072.1 GCA_031278225.1 Deltaproteobacteria bacterium | reverse complement strand
GAAAATGGGCAATGGGCAATGGGCAAACGGAAAACATCCAAAAAGTCAAAAAACCATGCGGTGACCAAATGTCATGCGATTGTTCCCGTGAATTTCCTCAAAATTCGAATTCGAAGGGTGGTTTTTCACGGCAATTTGAAAACAAAAAAACCCCGGGAAGAACCGGCCGTTGGGACGGTTCTTCTCGGGGTGATGTGTTTTGTCTTTCCGGTTTCGGATCCGGGCAAGACCGCGGGCGCGAACTCAGATTCGCGTTATTTTGGAGACCTTGCCTCCTTACGAGAGAGAGAGAGAGAGAGAGAGAGAGAGAGTGCAATTTTCATGCCATAGACATGAGACATCACTCCTCTATCGCGGCGCGTCAAAATCGCCGGATTTTTCGTGCTTGGTTTCGCGGTCGCGGGCATTGGCATGGCGGTCACGTGGAATGAAGGCGGACCCGATTGTGAGTTGGTTATCTATCGCTCCGTTCGGAGCGGCTGTTCCGTCAAGACCGGATAAAGCGTCGGAATTTTCCCGCCATCGGGTAATGACAACTTTCATCTCAGCTTCGAAGCCCTTGCCGCCGCTGACTTTTGAAAACGGAAATCAGACGCGGCCCGGGTTTCCGGCGAAATAACGCGTAAAAAAGGTGTAATCTCTGATTCGTTTTGATTTTAGCAGGTTTTCGGGGTTTGTCAAGATAAAATTTTCATGCTTTTATTTCATAAAATAAGTTTTATTATGCTTTAGTGACTTATTATATCCTCTTTTAGCGTTTTTATGATGATTTCATCCTTTTAAGAGTTTAATATGACTCATGGCGTTCATTAAGTTGTTTTTCATGCTCTCCAAACCCAAAAGCGGTTTTTTCGCCGGCTTTTTTAAAGTCGGATCAAGTCCCGGAGCCGGCTCGCGGAGTCTTCATTGATCTTGGCGTGAGTTTCCGATTCGTTTCGGGGCCCTTACGGTGACCGTTTTTCCAAAACGCCAATCAGACTTCGCGAGGCTTTCGGGCGAAGTCGCGCGGCGCGTCCCTTTACCGTCTCATCGGATCCGATTCACTCGGGTATTGGGGATTTGTCCGCGCCAATTTTATGTTGGTTTTTTGGGGCTCATGAAACGCGCGCGAATATGTCCCATTAACGTTTATTGTAATCTTTTAACCATATGATGGTGATTTTACGCGCTCATGACATTAACATGACTCATTGCCGCGGTCTCTTCTTTTTCAAACCCGCCAAAGCCGGGAACGCCGGTTTCGGGGAGCGGCCGGAAACTCGAGCCAAACCCGACCGAAAGCCAAACGTCCCTCGCCGGGCCTTTTCCGGAACCCTCCCGGGGTTTCCGCGGGGCAAGGGACCGGGAAATCGGATTCGGACACGATAAAACCCCCTCGGCTCGCGGCCGGGGGGGTGCGCGACGTTCGGACGGGGGAACGGTCGTCAGTCAAACAGGAGCGACCCGAAGAAAGTCACCGTGTTGGGACCGTTTATGTATTTCATGCCGGAAACCCCGGCCAGGGCGTTCACGTCCACGCAGTTGGCCTCGAGGGAACGAAAGGCCTTGTCGGGATGGCGACAGGCCTCGTTGGTTCGGAGGGCGCACTTGTCGCAGATCTGGCAGTGGCCGGAGCCCAGGACCAGGGATTTTTCCAGTCCGGGCACTATCTCGTCTATTATTCGAACCGTTATCCCGTTGAAGATCTTCCCCGCCGCCACGGTGCCTTTCCAGTCCAGGGAGTGCTTGAGCTGGCCAATCACCTGATAAACGGCGGCTTTTCGGAACTCCTTGGCCTCGTTTATCAGGGGTTCCACGTCCCCGGCGTGGGGAGGGCATTTCCAGTTCTTGTTGTAGTGTCCGCAGCGATTGGCTTCGCAGAAAACGCGGTATTCCGGATTGAAAGTGAAGTCGCTCACCTTCACCACCGCCAGACCGGTGGGGTTATAGGTCCGGATTTTGTCCAAAATACTTTTTTCGTCTGTGGTGTTCATGTCCTGAAGGTCCTGGCTCTAACCTAGAGGGTTGAAACGAGCGGTTGGAAGGTTGGGGGTGACCGTCGCCCCGTCCCTTTAACCCGTCCCTTCATGAGGCGGGTGTCGGGGTCGCGTCCGAAACGTCGTTTTCGGGGTCAGCCGGGGGATTGTCCCCCGGGAAGGGCCGGGAAAGCCCGCGGGTCCGGGGAGCGGGCGGGGCGCCCGGGAAGAAAGACCGGTTCGTTCCCGAAAACGGTCGGGGGTTTCGCGGGTTCGCGGGTTGACTCCCCGTCGGAAAAAGGGAAAAGTCCGAAAGGGGTTTGAAACCCGGGCGGGGTCGCGGGTCAGACGCGCCCGATCCCGGGGTCGTCGGGGGGGATTTCGGCCCCGCGGCGGGGTCCCGGAGGCCCGGCCGGGGCTAGAAGGACACCTCGGCGTCGTCCTTGGCGATGGCCTTGGACAGGGATCTTCTCCTCAGTTCCGCTCTGGCCGCTTCCAGCTCTTCCTCGGAGAAGTTTTCGGCCAGATCGGCCAGGGTCGTTTTGCGCATCTCGTTTTCCATGACCCCGGCTATCTTTCCGTACGGCTCTTTGAGAACGCCGTATATGTTTCTCCCCACCGGGCAGACTTGGGAAGACCCGGTGTGAATCCCGGTCACCATCTTCTCCATGGCCTCCGGATCCACGGCCTCGAGTATCTCCCAGAGATTTATCTCGTTCGCGTCCTTGAGGAGCCTGGTGGAGCTTCCGGGTCCCCGGGGGACGCTCACGATGCCGGCGTTTTTGAGGCACCTCACGATGCCGCGGACCACCACGGGATTGCAACCGGTGCTGAGGGACAGGAGTTTTCCGGATATCTCGGTGTGGTCTTGGAACAATCGGATCACGAGGAGAATGTGGATGCCGACCGAGAGCTTGAAGCTTAGTTTCACCTGGACCTCCCGGGAACCCCCGAACTTTGTCCGGCGCGGCGGACGAGCCTTTCGGGCGCGGTTGGCGTCATGGCGCGGACGAATCGTTTTCGCGTTTTCGAAAAAAATCGCCCGCCGTCCGTTTCGCGGACGATGGCCCGGAGCTCAGCGTCCGCGCTTTTCGGCGACCTCGCGAAAACGCCGGAATCGAAACCGAAATTTTGTTTCCGCGGGAAAATTTAAAACTTTCGGGCCGAAGTGTTGGGGTTAAATTTTTACACGATCGTAAGATTAGCATATTTGGGATCAAAAAGTAAGATCGGGAGCCGGTTCCCGCCGGTTCCGGGGAACGCGGTCGGGGATGACGGAAACCGGCGCCCTTCGGCGGTTTCGGCTCTTTTCGGGGTGTTTTCGGGGGGAGTCCCGCGCGTTCGGCGGGGAGTCGGGCGCGGGCCTCAGTCGGGGTAGGGTCTCGCGAGGCATATTCCCGCGACCGCGAGCGTCAGAAAATAGAGGACGTCGTTGAAATCGACGAGACCCAGGGCGAAATGGCCGAGCCTCGGACCGAAGGCCAGTCCCTGAGCGAGGAAGGAGAGGTTTTGGGAGAAGTAGGGGGCCGCCCAGCCCAGGGCCCAGAAGATCCCCAGGATGCCCAGGGTCAGAAGGGCGGAGGCCAGGGGAGAGGAGGTCCAGGCCGAGACGGCCAGTCCCAGGGCGGAAAAGGCCATGATGAGGAGGAAAAACCCCAAAAAAGAGGTGAGAAGGACGCCGAAGCTTCCCGCGCCGTGAAGGATGAGGATGACGTGAGGAAGGGACCCCAAGACCGTCAAAAAGAAGAGGGTCAGGACGGAGGCCGCGAAATGCCCGAGAACGATTTCGAGGCGGGAGAGGGGAAGGGCGAAGAGGAGATCCAGGTGTCCGCCCGCGGTGTTGAGGCTGTAGGCCCTCATCGTGGTCAGGGGGGTCACGAGGGCGAGGATGAGACCCGTTTTTTCCAAAGAACCGGAAAAGAGAAGGAGGTTCGCGTCCATGGCGAGTCCCCGGGACATGGCCTCCAAGTTGGAAACGGCGTAGGCCGCGAGGGAATTGTAGAGGACGAGACCCGAGAGGACCAAAAACACGACCAGGCCCAAGCCTCCGGCCGGGCCGGTGAAGAATGACTTCCACTCGGAAACGGCGAGTGTCAGGATGTTTTTGGCGCGGGGGCGGGGCATTTTCACTCTTTTTCCCCGAGTATTTCGAAGAAGAGTTCTTCGGGGGTCGCGGGCGTTCCGGTTTCGGTAAGACCCCGTTCGGCGGCGAGTTCCTCCCATTGTCCCGCGGCCCCGATCTCCCCCCCGTTCATGACGATGACCCGGTCGGTGACGCCCCGGACCTCGCCCAGGTTGTGGCTCGAAACGAGAACCGTCGTTTCCGGGGGAAGGGCCCCGAGAAGGAGGGCGAGCCTTCCGGCCTGGTCCGGGTCCAGGCTGCTGGAGGGTTCGTCCAGGACGAGGAGCTCGGGGTTTCCCAGGAAGGCCACCGCCAGGGCGGCCTGCCTTCTCCCGCCGAGGCTCAGGTTTCCGGCGAGGCGATCCAGTTTGGACTCCAGATTCAGGGCGAGGGTCAGTCTTTCCGTTTCCTCCCGGATCCGGGCCCTCGCGAGATTCCGGAGTTTTCCCGCGAGCCGGAGGTGCTCCCGCACCGTGAGCTCGGCGTTCAGGGGGGCCCTTTCGGGGAGCCACCCGAGAAAGCCGGGAACGGTTCTCGCCTCCCCGGGGGGAAGGCCCTTCAAAAGGATCTTCCCGGAATCGGGAGTGAGGGCCCCGGCGAGTAACCTCATGAGGGTGCTTTTGCCCGCTCCGTTGGGCCCGACGAGCGCGACCCTGTCGCCCCGGGCGATCTCCAAGCTTATGTCTTTGACCCCGGGGAAGCTCCCGAAGGCGCGGGTGACCCCGTCCGCGAGGATCGCGGGCGGGTTCGGGGCCGTCTTTTCGGCGGGTTCGGGCATCGGCGCCTCGGTCCCCCTTTCGGGATTGGTCCGTCGCGCCGTTCGTCGGGGGCGGAAGGGCGGCGGCGGCGTTTTTTTGGGGGAACCCCTCGGGGAAAACCGGGGGGTCAGGCGATCGGGGGTTCCCCGGGGAGTCTCAGCTTTCTTTCGAGTTTTCTCAAAAGAGCGGTCGCCGCGGTGACGAGCGCCAGATAGTAGACGGCCGTCAGGAAATAGCACTCCAGATGCCTGAAATACATGGCGGACAAGCCCTTGGCCTCGCCCGTGAGTTCGTTCACGGTGACGATGACGGCCAGGGAAGAGTACTTGATGAGGTAAATTATTTCGTTTCCGCAGCCGGGGACGGCTCTTCTCACCGCCATGGGAAGGGTCACGTGGCGGAAGGTCTTGGCCTTGGAAAACCCGAGAGACATGGCGGCCCAAAACTGGCCTTTTTTGATGGAGAGAATGGCGCCCCTTATGTATTCGGACTGGTAGGCCCCGCTGCAGAGGGCGAACCCCAAGACCGAGGCGACGTAGGGGCTGAGCCTGAAGAGGTCGGAGAAGGGTCTTATCCAGGGTCCGAAGCGGGCCTCCAAAAAGAGGCTCAGGGACGGAAGGCCGTAGAACCACATCATGAGCTGAACGACCAGGGGGGTGCCCCTGAAGACGGAGACGTAAAGATTCAGGAGTTTTTCCGAGAAACGGCCGCTCCCGGCCCTCCCGGCCCCCACGAGGATCCCGATGATGACCCCCAGGACCGCGGAGGGGACGATTATGGCG
>JAITKT010000022.1 GCA_031278225.1 Deltaproteobacteria bacterium | reverse complement strand
CTCTTCCGATCTGGGCCTCGACGGAGGCGGGGCAACGGGCGCCGGAAAGGCCGGGGTCGCGGAGGGAACTTGAGGTGTCCCGGAGGTTGTCTTCGACCGCGGAGTTCAGGGCGTCCAGTTTTTTCAGGGTGAGTTTTTGATTGTAGAGGGCTCCCGCGACCGCGACGGAGATCCTGAGGGCGATCATCGTGACCGTCCGGGCCCGGTCGATGCCCCTCGCGAGCTCCAAGTTGTTTTTTCGGATGATCTCCATGGCGAGAAGACCCTGCCTCGCCACCGTCAGAGTCTGTTGAATGTCCGTGAGGCGGCGGTTGAGGTCGAAGAGGATTTCACCGGTTCGTTTGGTCCGATCGTCTTCGGGTCCCTTTTCTTTTTTGAGGGCCTCGTGTTTTTCCTCCGCCTTGCCCCGGACGAAGTCGAGGGTAAGGGCGTCTTCCTTGAGTTTGGCTTCCGCTTCTTTCAGTTGTTTTTCCCAGATGCCCAGGGTGACGTTGTCGTTTTTGAGACCGTCCCGGTCCCTGTCGAGGGATTTGGCGATTTCGGCGATGTCCGCCTCGCGGGACTTTTGACGTTTGAAGTACCTTTTTCCGGGGACGAAAAAGCCGAAGAAACCCTTGCTCAGGAAATTGACCTTCGCGGGATCCAGTTTCGCGAGAACGTCCCGGAGTTTTCCGAGATTTCGGGAGGCGGAACCGTCTTCGGCGGCGCCCGCCGCGAGGGTCGCGACCGAGGCGGCGAGGGTGCCGCTTCGGCGGGCGAGGCTCTTCATGGCCTCGCGGCCGAAATCGTCCGCGGCCTGTTCGACGGTCGCGGGGTCGGGGGGCGCTTCGGTCGCGACGAGGGCGAGGAGGGCGTCCGCCTTTTCTTTTTGGGCGGGGGTCAGTTGAATCGGGGCGTCGGCGGTTTTGGCCGGGGATTTTCGGGAATCGTCGGTCGTTTCGCCCGCGGTCTTTGTCGTCGTCTTTGGCGCGGCGTCAAGGGAGAAAAGGTCCTCGTCCATGGAATCCTCCGTTTTTTTTAGGGATTCGTTCGGATTTGCCCCGGGCGTCGGGATTTCGATCCCGCGGTCGTCCGGTCGGCGGGCGTTCGTTCCGCGGTCGTTCGGTCGAACGTCGGCCGGGGCGGGGGAAACGGGTGCCCGATAAGGGGGATTATAAACCGTTTCGCGGGGTCAAAACAGCGCGTTCAAGGTTCTTTTGACCCGGTTGTCCCGTTCGTCCCCGTCGGCGCGCATGAAAACGCCCCCGGTGTTTTCGGGGAGTTCGGCGAGGTTGCGGTTGTTTCCGAAGTTCATGACGTGGACGGGGATGTCCAAGTCCTTCGCGAGGGGGAGTATTTCCTTGACCGTGCGGCCCTCGTTGTAGAGGCCGTCGGAGAGGACCATGACGAGCATTTTCGCCCTCGGTTCGTAGAGCTTTTCCTCGACCAGGAGTTTTTCGGCGATGAGGATGGCGGACGCGGCGGCGCTTTCCCGGACGTCGGGTCCTTTGGCGGCCTCGAGTTTTTTCACGGTCTCCATGAACTCCAGACGGTTTTTGAGGTTGAACTGCTTCAAGGGTATGGCTATCGTCACGTTCGACCCCTTGGACCCGAAGGTGACGAGGCCCACGAGGCTGTTTTGATGGATGATCCGGGAGGCGAGGAGGAGGTGTTTTTTCATCCTTTCCGTCGGACGGCCGTCCATGGAGGGGGAAAGGTCGACCGCGAAGACGGCGATTCTTTTCTTTATCCCGTCCTTTTTTTGGCGGTAGATGTCCAGGGCCTTGGGGAGAAACCTCCCGGTGTCGTTTTCCCCGAGGCGGTAGTCCGGAAGACCGTCGAAGCCGCTTTCCCTCACGAGTTTCTTCGATTCCGGGGATTTCGCGAAGTCAATGAAGTCCCGGAGGACCTTTCTCTTTTCGGGCTCGAGGTTTCCGAGGGCGTAGAGGGGATTGTCGTGACGGGAGCCGAAGGGGGTGAAGACGCGGCGATCGCCCAAGGTGTCCGAGAGAAGAAACTTGTGGTATTCGAGGAGAAAGCCGTCGAGGGCCCCGGCTTCCGCGGCCTCCAGAAGGTCCCTCGTGTTGTTGGCCACCACGGGCGCGTGTTCGAGGAACAGGGAAAAGAGCCTCAAGGTCTTTTCGTCCGCGGGGGGGACCTTTTGTTTGGGGCCGCAGAGGGCGCTCAGAAGAAAGTTCGTTCCCACGGACGAGAAGGTGGGGTTCGTGATCCCGAAGACTATTTCCCCCCTCCTCGCCGCGAGCATGACCGTTTCCGCCGTGACCTCCCCGTATTTCCCCGTCACGAAGGCGTGACCGGGTTTGTCGAGGACGAGGCCCGCGACGTTGCCGGCCAAACCCTTGTCCAGAAGCTCCATTTTGACGTCGTTTTTGGCGAGGGACTCGGCCCAGAGGCGGGTCGCGGGATTGAAGGCGTCCGGAACGTATTTTCCCGAGACGAGGTATCTCGTCGCGATGCCCGAGGGTATGGCCCTCACCCCCACGTTCGTTTCCTTTCCGTCCACCGTTCTTCCGGAGGCGTTGTATCTTTTCGCGAGTTCGATTATGAGGCTTTCGTAACCGTCCGGGGGACCCGTCGGGACGGGGAAGGCCTCCCTCGAGCGGAGGCCGGGGTTTTCGGAGGCCGCGACGATTTCCACGTTTATTTTCCCGTGCGCCAGGGGCACGGCCCTGGGGTAATGGGAGATGTCCGGGAGGAAGACGGGCCCGAGATTCACGGAGTCCCTCGATTTGACGTGTTCGAAGAGCTCCTTGTTCTTGACCTTGATGCCCGTTATGAGCGAGACGAGCCTTTTGTTGTCTTCGTCGAGATTGACGGGTTGGGTTCGGACGTCCCGGAACACGAACCAAATTATCACGTAGGACGAGATCGCGAGGACCGCGACCATGATTATGAGGCCCGTCAGGGCGGCGAGCGTGACCCGTCCAGGGCGTTTTCGCGCCTTGGAAAAGCCTTTGGGTTTCCTTTCGTTGTTCCGTTCCGTTTTCGAACTTTTGGCGATTTTCGCGACGGGCATGAGCGGCGGTCCCGACCCGCGGCGCCCCCGGCGCCCCGGAAAGCTCACTCACCCCGCGTCCGTTTTCATGATGGCTCATTTCGGGGAAAAAGGCCTTGGTGCGCCTCAAAGGCCGGGATGGCGGAAATCGGGCCAAGATTCGGGGACCGGGTTTGACTACGCGGTTTTCCGTTTTTTTCTTGATTCCACGGGGATTCGGGGTCGGGAGCGGACGCGGGGATTGGGGGAAGGGATTGGGGGATGGGATTGGGTGAAGGGCTTGCTGCGGATCTTGACAGGGGTCAGCATTCCATAATTTCAGCATGTCAACATATCAACATTCCAGCATATCATCATTCCAGCATATCAACATTCCAGCATTTGATTTTTTGATTGATCTGCAGTTTGACGTCAGCAACATCATTGACGCCATTGACGCCATTGACGCCATTGACGCCATTGACGCCATTGACGCCATTGACGCCATTGACGCCATTGAACCCATTGACGCCATTGCCAGCAGCATCATTGGCGTCATTCAGAAAAGGCCTTGGGAGGCAGGACGCCTCCCAAGGCCTTTTTTATCGGGATGAAGCGGAAACGAAGCGGAGGCACAGGCCGGCCGGAAGCGGGCGGCCCTGGAGCCCCCTGCGCCCTCATCGGGCGGCACGGTCAATAAAAGGAGAAAAGCTGGGGGATGACGCCCCTCTCCTTGAGAAGCTCAAGGATCATGAACAGGAATATGACCCAGATGAAGAACATGGAGTCGAAAAGGGAGCGCCTGAAGACCTTGGGCTTCACGGCGCGCTCCTCGCTGTCCTTGAAAAGCGACGGCTTGGGGATGAACCTGGGGGTCCTGGAGGAGTACTCGGCGAAGGCCTCGCCGAACTTCCCCCTGAGGGTCTTCTCCTCGCGCCTGATGGTGACGGCGTATATGACGGAGAACCCTATGACCAGGAGTATCGTCAGCTCC
>JAITKT010000295.1 GCA_031278225.1 Deltaproteobacteria bacterium | reverse complement strand
TTTGTTTTTTTTTTTTTTTTTTTATTTTTTTTTTTTTTTTTCGTTTCGTTTTTTTCGTTTCGTTTTTTTTCGGGTCCGTTCCCCTTTGTTTTTTCCGGGGGGAAACGTGGACGGGGGACCGGGGCGCGGCCGCGGCTTTTTGGACATTAGATGACAATAACACAATCCGACAAAACCATATTGAACGCCGAGTTCAACCTCACGCCCAAAGAGATCGTGGCCGAACTGGATCGCTACATCATAGGACAGGGCGAGGCCAAAAGGGCGGTGGCCATAGCGCTCAGGAACCGCTACAGGAGACTCATGGTCCCGAGCGAGATGCGCGAAGAGATAGCCCCCAAGAACATCATAATGATAGGACCCACGGGGGTGGGGAAGACGGAGATAGCGAGGAGGCTCGCGAAGCTCACCCGCTCGCCCTTCATAAAGGTGGAGGCCTCCAAGTACACGGAGGTCGGTTACGTGGGAAGGGACGTGGAATCCATGATAAGGGAACTCATGGATCTCGCCGTCACCATGGTCCACCAGGAGGAAAAGGACAAGATGGCGGCCAAGGCCATGGAGCAGGCCGAGGACAAGATTCTGGACCTCCTTTTGCCCATCTTCAACAAGGCGGAGAGGAACGCGAGGGGGGAGAACTTCACCTCCACCAACAGATCCAAGTTGAGAAGGCTTTTGAAGGAGCGGAAGCTCGAGGAGAAGGAAATACCCCTGGAGGTGGAACAATCCATGTCTCCCCCCATGGCGAGGATCTTCACCAACATGGGCTTTGACGAGATGGAAAAGAACCTGAACGAGGCCATGGGGCAGCTCTTCCCCAAGAAGAGCCACAAGCGCATGATGAAGGTCAGGGAGGCGAGGGACATCCTCGTGACCGAGGAGGCCAACAGGCTGGTGGACATGGACAAGGTGGTCCTGGAGGCCAAGAACAGGGTGGAGCAGCACGGCTTGGTCTTCATAGACGAGATCGACAAGGTGGCGGGAAAGGAAAACAAGTCCGGTCCCGACATAAGCAGGGAGGGCGTCCAGAGGGACCTTTTGCCTTTGGTCGAGGGCTCCACCGTCCCCACCAAGCACGGACCGATAAAGACCGACCACATCCTCTTCATAGCGGCCGGGGCCTTTCACGTGGCCAAACCCTCGGACCTCATCCCCGAACTCCAGGGGCGTTTTCCCATAAGGGTGGAGCTCACCTCCCTCACCAAGGACGACTTCGTGAGGATCCTGACCGAGCCCAAGAACGCCCTCATCATCCAGTACCAGACCCTCCTCTCCACGGAAAACGTCAAGATCGACTTCAACGGGGAAGCCGTGGAGGAGCTGGCCTCCATGGCCTGCCAGGTGAACGAGAAGCAGGAAAACATCGGCGCCCGGAGGCTCGCGACCATAATGGAAAAGCTCTTGGACGAGATCTCCTTCAACGCCCCGGACATTTCCCCGACCAAGATCCTCATCACGAGGGACTACGTGAGGGAAAGACTCACGGACGTGGTGGGGGACTCGGATCTCACGAGATACATCCTTTGAGGGCGACGGGAGCGCGAAACCGATGACCGGCGCCGCCATAGGAAAAGCGGGCCCGGGGGACCGGGAGAGGGCCGAACAGCTCACAGAGGCCCTCCCCTACATCCTCGACTACAGGGGCGAGACCGTGGTCATAAAGTTCGGGGGGCACGCCATGCTCTCCGACTCCCTGAAAAACGACTTCGCCAAGGACGTGACCCTGTTGGGCCTTCTGGGCCTCAAACCCGTGATAGTCCACGGCGGGGGCCCGGACATAAACCTCATGCTCGACAAGCTGGGGATAGAGTCCCGCTTCGTGTCGGGCCTGAGGTACACCGACGAGGCCACCATGGCCGTGGTGGAGATGGTCCTGGGGGGTAAGATCGGAAAGGACTTGGCGGGCAGGGTCTCCCTGGCGGGCGGAAACGCCGTCTCCCTCTCCGGGAAGGACAGCCGGTTGATTGAGGCCAAGAAGACCATCCTCTTTCCCGACCCGGACTTTCCCGGGGGGCCCGGGGAACCCGGCGAACCAATCGAAGCCGTGGATCCGGGCCTCGTGGGAACCCCGGTCGCGATAAACACCGTCCTTTTGGACAAACTCGGGGAAGCCGGCTTCATACCCATAATCTCCCCCGTGGGAACCGACGCCAACGGCGTCACCTACAACGTGAACGCCGACACCGCGGCCGCCGCCGTGGCCGTGGGCATGAAGGCCCGGAGGCTCATACTCCTGACGGACGTCCCGGGGGTTTTGGACGAGAGGGGCGAGCTCATCGGGACGCTCACCCCCGAAAGACTCAAAAAACTCAAGGAAAACAAGGTCATCGCCGGGGGCATGATCCCGAAGATAGAATGCTGCCGCGAGGCCCTCGCGAACGGTTGCGGGGCGGCCTCAATCATAGACGGAAGGGTGCCGCACTCGATCCTCCTCGAGCTCTTCACCCGCAAGGGTTCGGGGACGGAGATAAACGTCTGACGCGGGTTCGCCCTTTTTTCGGAAAACCCGGGGACCTTTGCCCGACCCCGGGCCCCGACCTCGCGAGGCGACCTTCCGACGCGAAGCGACGTCGGTTTTTTCTCCGACCAACGAACGCGGACCCCGCCCCGAACTTCAAAATCAAAACACGCGCGAAACATCAATCGCGATTGTCGCGGTTCCCGCATTGGCGATTCTTCTCCGTTTCGAACGCCCTTCGCCGGTCTCGGCGCGAGACCGCGCGGACGCCGATTCGGAAACGTTTGGCGCCGAAAGCCGGGAAAACGTCGTTCGGAAACGCGACCGGGCGGAAGGTTCCGCCCTCTTCGCGAACGTCCTCGCGCGGCCTCGCGAGCCCTTGGACCCTCTTTCGCGGGAAGAAAGAAACAAAGCTCCGGATTTAATCGCGCTCGGGTTCCGGCCCAAGGCGGCCGGGCTTTTCGAAGGACTCGCGAAAAAGGCCGCGGCGGTTCGCGGAAAAGACGATCCGCGAACGCTCGCCCCGGAAATCGCCCGTCTTTATTCCCTTTGGCTCGCGGGCGGAACCCCGGAGGCGGACCGCGCGGGTCTCGGGGAGAGCCTCGAAAAGACCTTCGGGGAGCACTCGAAAGAGAGGCTTCTTTACCTTTTCCCGACCCGCGGGGGCTTTTCGAACGCCGTCGCGAGAGGATACGGTCACCACAATCCGGAAGGCGTTCCCGACCCCGGGACAATCGAAGCCGCGGCGGAAGTCTTTGGCGAGGAGAGCCCCGAATTTCCGCGGTCGCGCTCGGGGTTGATCTCCGGAAATCCCGACGACTCCCGGGCCGACCTTTTGGAAAAGAAGGCCCTTTTGAAAGAAATCGTCCGAAAGCGGAAGACTCTCTCGGGCGACGACGCGTTCGACGTTTTCGGGACCGAAACGGCCTTGGCGAGACTCATGTCGTTTCATTTGAAGGACGAGGCGGCCGCCGTCGCCCTCATGGAAGACGTTTGCGGGAGAAAAAAGAAAATTCTCGGGGACAGCCATCCGGAACTTCCGGGGGTGATGGAACGGTTGAAGGACCATTCGGCGGACGAAAAAAAGCTTGAACTCCCGGAAAAAATCGCGGCGACGAAAAAACATTTTAACGGCCCGACCGACCCCGGGCACATGAGAACCGCGAACGAACTCGCGGAATTTCACGAAAAAAGGGGAGATTGCGAAAAAGCCAAGGCCGTCCGCGCCTCCGCCGTCGACCCCCCGGAGGCCGCGGCCGCCCGCGACTCCGCGAACGTCGCGGCGCTTTTGAGGGAAACGGCGGACCCGGCCGCGAGGCATCACATCGCCGCGGGTGAGACCGACAAGGCCGTCGAACTCGGAAAGGCGTTCGCCGAAACACGCGGAAAATCCGCGGGGCAAACGGATCCCCTCCTCGAAAGAAACTCACTCGCCATTGTCGACGCGCCCGGGTATTCGGGGGATTACGAAGAAGCCATAACCCCGTGCCTCGATTATCCGAATTCGGAGACCGTTCTTTCCGGACGCGCGAGCACCTCCCTCGCGGACGGAAAACGAAAGCTCGCCGGATTGCGGTTGCTTTCGGGAGAACCCGAAAAGGCCCCGGACCTTTACCGAAGCGTCATCGAAGCGAAGGCGGAGGACGTTTCGGATTACATGGCGGCCGAGGAGAAGATCAATCTTTCGGAAATTCACTCGGAACCCGGCGACCGCGAAAACGCCGTCAAATCCCTCCAAGACGCCCCGGCCCGAAGAATCCGCGCGGGCGGGGAGGACGATTGCCAAACCTCCGCCGCGAGAACCAAACTCGCGGAAACGTATTTGAAACTCGGAGACCATTCCGCCTCCTTGAGGGAAGCCGAAAAGGCCCCGGCCGCGAACGAGAGGCAAGCTGTCCGGATCGAGGGGAAAGTCGACCCGAACATCGGGATAATCGCGGAAAACCTCATGCTTTTGGGCGATTACGAACGCGCGAAAGTCCTTCTCGAGGAACGCGTCATGGCCCCCTTGACCGGGTACGTCTTTTCCGGCCCCCGCGACCTCGAAACGCTCGTCGCCAAAAACCGCCTCGCCTCCCGCCCGAGGCTCATGGGCGATCCCGACGGAGCCGGGGCGGTCCTTGACGAAATCATCGGAATCGCGACCTTCACCCTCGGACCCGACCACCCCGAAACCCTTCGTTTCGGGGACAACCCCGGTCCGGTCCCCGAAGCCTCCGGGGATTACGCGGGCGCCGTCGCGATTCGCGAATCAAACCTCGAAAAAAGAATCGCCCTCGCGGGGCCCAATCATCCGGACACGCTTTCGAACGCCGTCAATCTCGCGAACGCCTTGGCCCGGGCCGAACGTTTCGACGAATCGCCGAGTCCGCGGCTCGACACCCTCCCCAAACTCGCGGAAACCCTCGGGCCCCGGCATCCCCTGACCATGGAGGCCTTTCACGGGCCGGGAACGGTTTACCGGAGTCCGGGGGACCTCGACGCCGCCATCTTTCACGCGAAGGCTTCGGCGGGTTCCCTCGAATGGAAACGTTCGACGCTCCTCCCCCCGGACCCCGAACTTCGGAGAAGGTATCTCGAGAAGACCCGCGACCGGCATCAATTGCTCGCGAGCCTCCCGGTCGGGGACGGGAGGCCCGGGGAAGCGATGGAGGTCATGCGGCTTTTGAAACTCGACGAGCTCGGGACCTCCCCGACCGGAGTCGCGGCCGCCGCCGCGGTCTCCGCCGAAGCCGCGGGCGACCCGGGGGACGGCGCGGCCGCGGGAGACGAATACGAGGAACCGGCGCTCAGGGGAACCCCGGAGGAAAAACCCATGGCCGAGTTCGGGACCTTGGGGGAAACCCTCTCCTCCCTTTCCGCCGAGAGAAGGAAAATTCTCGAGAAAAAAAAGAAGAAATCCGAACTCGCCCCGGACGAGGAGGAAAGACTCGCGGCCCCGGACGCCGAGACAAACGCCCGCTTGGACGAATACGAGACCTTCGCGAAAGAGCTCCCCGAAATCTTGGGCGAAGGCGGGAGCGCCTCCGTCGCCGCGGTGAGAAACCTCGAGCCCCCGCGACGCGCCCCGCGCTCCATGGGCGAAGGCTCGGCTCCGATCCGCGCGTTGATCGCCGACGACGCCCTTTGCGTTTTTCTCGCGACTCCCGACGTCCTCGCGGTCAAAAGCTCGAAAACAACGAAAGACGAGCTTTCGGCGCTCATACGATCCCTCCGGGACAAACTCGCGGACCCCTCGGCCGATCCCCGCCCCGAGGCCAAAAAGCCGCATGACCTCGTGATTGCCCCCATCCGCGACGAATTGGACGACTTCGGGGCCGAGACCCTCATGTTTTCCCTCGACGGTCCTTTGCGCCGCGTGCCCATGGGAGCCCTCCGCGACGGGGAGAAATGGCTCGTCGAAACCCGGGCCGTTTCCGTCTTCGCGGAGGCCGGAAGGTACAAATTGGCGGTCACCCCGGTTTGGAACGCCGGGGCCGCGGCCCCGGGCCTCACCGGGGAAGTGGACGGCTTTCCCGCCCCGGCGTCGGTCAGGGGCGAGCTTTCGGCCATCATCGACGAAGGCGGCGACGATGGCGACGGCCGGGGAGTGCTTGAAGGGGAGATCTTTCCGGACGGGGATTTCAACGCCGCCGCGCTTTCCGGGGTTCTCGCGTCCGAGACCCCGGTGGTCCGCATGGCGAGTCACTTCAATTTCGACGCCTTCGACCGGGGAGAATCCTTTCCGGTCATGGGGGACGGGAGCCGTCTGAGCCTCAGGGAAATCGAATACGATTCCGCCGGCCTTCCCTTCGATTACCCGGACCTCCTGACCCTCTCCGCCCGCGAGACCGCCTTCGGAGTAACCGACGCCGCCACCGGCCGGGAAGTGGAGAGTTTCGGGGCGGTCGTCCCGCGGAAAGGCGCCATGGCGGTCATGGCTTCCCTCCGGAAGGTCGACGACGCTTCGACGGGATTTCTCATGGCCGACTTTTACCGCGAGAGGTACGAAAACGGCCTCGGCAAGGCCAAGGCCCCGAGACTCGCGCGGCTCCGCGTCATGAATGGCGGACCGGATGGCGCTCCCGGGGATTCCGCGCGCGGACGCGGAACCGCCGTGACCTCGAAAGACGCCAACCCCCGGGCCGTTTCGGAGCGCCGGGAAGGAACCGGCCGGTCCCATCCCTTTTACCGGGCTCCCTTCACGATTACCGGAAACCGGAAGTGAGGGGAATCCCGGGTTTCGAAAAAAAATTCCCTTGGGGTGTTTCTCCCCTTCCCCCGCGGAGCCCCTCCCATCGACGGGTCGGAAACGCGAACCCCCCGGCTTTTCCGCCACCGCCCGTTTTGGAAAAGTCATATGACCCGCTTTCGCGAAAACCGAAGACCCGGGACCGGGGACCTCGGAGGATCTAAGGTTCGCCGGGGGAACGTCCGAGGAACGCCAAGGGAACGCCGCGGGAACCCCGAAGAAACGCCGCGGGAACCGGGCCGGGCCCGCTTCCCCGCCCCGAACGAAAAGGCCGGGCCCGCTTCGGGAAAGCGGCGCCCGCCGTCCGGGGCGGGCGTTGTCTTGTCTTCTTGCCTTGACGGGCCTTCCCCGGCCTTCGCGCGGCTTCGCGGGCTCTCGGGTCCCGCGCCCGTCGTCCGGGGCGGGCGTTTTTTTTTCCGCTTCCCGTCGGGCCGGGACGGGGCGGGGCACGGGTGCCGGGAACTTTCGGGGGACGGGGGGATCGGATATGTGACGTCCCCTTCGTTTTCCTTTGACCCGGAGGCCTTCCGCGGGCTAAAATGAGCTTAAAGAGCCAGAGACCCCAGGTGATTCCGAGGCTCCCCGCGAAACCGAGTGACCGGGGAGAAATCGGGCGCTTTACGCGTTTTCGGGTCCGGATTCGGCTTTTGGTTTCTCTTTCCGGGTTTTTCGGGGATTTTTCGGAATTCGAGGGGGGTTTTTCGTTTTTTGTTTTCCTTTTTTCCCTCGCGACCGGAGGGGTCTTTCGGGGAGAGTGGCGGGTTTGGCGGGTGGGTCTTCGGGGCTTTTTCCCGTTAAGGTTTTCCGCTTCCGGGGTCTTTGGTTGTTTTGGTTTTTTCGGGGGGTTTTTTTCGGGTTTTTTCGGGCGATCGCGAAGGGTTTTTTTCGCTTCCCGGCGCGTTTTTCGCCTTTTTCGCGGGTTCAAAAGCGCCTTTGGTTGGTGTAAAGTGTTTTTTGGTTTTTCTCGACGCGAACTTTCCCATCGGGGAATTTCTGGCTGGAGCTTCAAAATGTCTAAGATTTTCACTTTCGGCGCCTCCCCCCTGTCCTCCGAGGAGATAATGGGCCTTTGCGACAAACATCTCCTCCAAAACGTGAACCGGGTGCCCGTGGCCCTGGTGAGGGGGGACGGCCTCCGGGTTTGGGACGCCGACGGAAAAGAGTACCTGGACTTCGTGGCGGGGATAGCCGCGAACGCCTTCGGGCACGCCCCCAAATTCCTGGCGGACATCATCCACTCCCAGGCCCTCACCCTCGTTCACGTGTCCAACCTGTATTACAACGAGCCCCTGGCGAGGGCGGCGCGGTTTCTGACGGAGGCCTCGGGGCTGGGGAGGGCCTTCTTCTCCAACTCGGGGGCGGAGGCCAACGAATGCGCCTTCAAGATGGCGAGGAAGCACGCTTTCGACCATTTCGGGCCGGGACGGCACGTCGTGGTGTCGGCGGCGAATTCCTTCCACGGAAGAACCATGGGGGCCATTTCCATGACCGGGCAGCCGAATTTTCACGAGGGCTTCAAGCCCATGGTGCCGGGGATAGTCTTCGTTCCCTACGGGGACTTGGCGGCCATGGACGCGGCCCTGGACGACACGGTCGCGGCCGTGATTCTGGAGCCGGTGCAGGGGGAGGGGGGAGTGGTGCTGCCGCCCCCGGGTTATCTGAAGGAAACCGCGAACCTGGCGAGATCGAGAAACATCCTTTTCATTTTGGACGAGATCCAGACCGGTCTCGGGAGGACGGGAAAGGACTTCGCCTTCAGGCACTTCGATTGCAAACCCGACATCATGACCCTCGGAAAAGCCTTGGGCTGCGGCTATCCCGTGGCCTGCACCCTGGCCTCGGAGGAGGCCGCGCTCTCTTTGGGCCCCGGAACCCATTCCACGACGGTCGGGGGAAACCCCCTCGCCATGAAGATAGCCCTGGAACTCGCGGGGAGGATTCTGGAGCCGGAATTTTTGGAGAGGGTCGCGAAGATGGGGGAGTATTTCAGGAGCAAACTCCTGGA
>JAITKT010000277.1 GCA_031278225.1 Deltaproteobacteria bacterium | reverse complement strand
TTTGTTTTTGTCGTTTGTTTTTTTGAAATACCCCCGGCTCCCCGGTTTCCGAGGCATTGGCTTCTCGATTGGCGCTTAAAGCTTCGCTCGCGGTCGTTATCGGGAAGATCCCCGGGGTTTCCGAAAGCCGGCGTTTTTGACCGTTTAAAAGAAATTTTCACTTCAAAAAATACGGTCGCGGCGTCATTTCGTTTTCGTTTTTTTTGATAAAAATTTTTCTTGACCTTTGTCAACCGGCGGGCTTTTCCGCTTGTTTCGCGGCTTTGGGTCGGGACTTTTCCAATGACTTAAAATTTTTTATTTTTTCTTTCGCTGTTTTGACCATCGTCAAACACTCGGCGACCGCGTCGATCTTATAATAATCGGTGTTCGCGCTCACGTGTTCAAACTCATTTTTTTTCTTCAATCTACAATCAAAACGTCTGTTTTATTTCAAAAACCAACGGGCAAGGAGCGTTACGATGAATTCAGACAGTCCGGCCGCGACACTCACGACCGAGTCATCGGCGAAGCCCGAAAAACGACCCTTCGCGATATACGGGATGCCTTGGGCGTATTTCGTCATCTTTTCCGCCTTGGTCCTCATCGCCCTGTATCTCGGAAAACTTCCCCAGGGCATGATAGGCGCCTTTGCCCTGATGATTGTGATCGGCGCCGTTTTCGGTCTTATCGGGGACAAGACCCCGATCATCAACACCTTTTTGGGCGGGGGAGCCGTGGTGATCATCTTCGGCTCGGCCGCCCTTTCCACTTTCGCGGTCATTCCCAAGTACGCCCTGGAAACCATGACCACCTTCATGAAGGGAGGGGGGTTTCTGGACTTCTACATAGCCGCCCTGATAACGGGGTCCATCATGGGCATGAACCGGGAACTCCTGAAAAGGGCCGCGGTGCGGTACCTTCCGGTCATCCTGGGGGGAGTCGCGGTCTCTTTGGGGCTTTGCGCCCTCTTCGGGCATCTGACGGGATACGGGGCCAAGAAGGCCCTCCTCTTCATCTCCGTTCCCATAATGGGAGGGGGCATGGGGGCCGGGGCCGTGCCCCTGTCCAAGATATTCGGGGAGAGCCTGGGGACCGACCCCGCGACCATGCTCTCCGTCATGGTGCCGGCGGTGGCCCTGGGGAACGCCATGGCCATCGTCGCGGGAGGTCTTTTGGACAGGCTGGGGAAGACCGTCCGGTTTTTGAGCGGCGACGGGGAGCTCATGAGGGTCAAAAGCGAGTCCGAAAAGGACCTCGAGGCCCAAAAAGAGGGGGCCGGGGAAAGGGAGCGCTTTGATTTGGTCCGCATGGGCGCGGGGCTCTTCATCGCCACCTGCTTTTTCGCCGCGGGGGCCATTTTGAACAAATTCTTTCCCGCCGTCCACGGCTACGCCTGGATGATTCTCTCCGTGGCCTTCGTGAAGATCCTGGGGATACTCCCCGCCCGTTTCGAGGTCTGCTCCTGGCAGTGGTTTCAGTTCGTGATGACCAACCTCACCGGGGTGCTCCTGGTGGGGATAGGGATAGCCTACACCGACCTCCAGGAAGTCTACGCGGCCTTTTCGGCCCATTACCTCCTTCTGGTCTTCGTGACCGTGTTCGGGGCCATCATCGGGGCCGGCTTCGTGGGGAAACTCGTGGGCTTCTTCCCCATAGAGGCCGCCGTGACGGGAGGGCTCTGCATGGCCAACATGGGCGGGACCGGGGACGTGGCGGTCCTGTCCGCCTCGAGAAGGATGGAGCTCATGCCCTTCGCCCAGATATCGTCGAGGATAGGGGGGGCCTTCATGCTGATTTTGTCGAGCGTGATTTTGCAAATACTGTCCTAGTCGGAAAGCCCCCTTCCCTTTCGCGCCCCTTTCCCCCTCCCCCCGGAGGGGGAAGGGGGAAAGGGGGCTTCGCGGCGGCGAAAAAACTGATTTCCGTTTCGTTCCGTGCCATAATTCCCGCGGGGCGGCATCCCCCCCCGCGAACCAGAAAAGATCGGGAGAACCCATGAATCATTCCGAGGAATCGCTCAAGAAACACTTCGAATGGAGAGGCAAGCTCGAGACCCGTCCCAAGATGCGGATGAACTCGAAGGAAGACCTTTCCCTGGCCTACACCCCGGGCGTGGCGACGCCTTGCCTGGAAATCCAAAAGAACCCGGAGCTCTCCTACGAACTCACCGGACGCTGGAACACCGTGGCCGTAGTGACCGACGGGACGGCCGTTTTGGGTTTGGGGGACATAGGCCCCGAGGCCTCCATGCCCGTGATGGAGGGGAAATGCGTCCTCTTCAAGGCCTTCGGGGACGTGGACGCGGTGCCCGTGTGCGTCCGCTCCAAGGACCCGGACGTCATAGTCGAAACCGTGGCCCTCATCTCGGGGAGTTTCGGGGGCATAAACCTCGAGGACATCTCCGCGCCCCGCTGCTTCGAGATAGAGAGGAAATTGAAGGAACGCTCCGACATCCCCATCTTCCACGACGACCAGCACGGGACCGCGGTCGTGACCCTGGCGGCCCTTTTGAACGCCCTGAAGGTCGCGGGAAAGAAGCTCGAAAACGTCCGGGTCGTGACCTCGGGCGCGGGGGCGGCCGGGATAGCCGTGGTGAAGCTCCTTCAGGCCGCCGGTTTGAGCGAGGTGATCCTCTGCGACCGCGAGGGGGCCATCTGGAAGGGAAGACCCGGCTTGAACCCGGCCAAGGAGGAGATGGCCGCGATTTCCAATTCGGGGATGAAAAAAGGGTCCTTGGCGGACGTCATCAAGGGAGCCGACGTTTTCATAGGCGTCTCCGCCCCGGGCGTGGTGACCAGGGAAATGGTCAAAACCATGAACGAGAGGCCCATCATCTTCCCCATGGCCAACCCCACCCCGGAGATCATGCCCGACGAGGCCCTGGCCGGAGGGGCGGCGGTGGTCGGGACGGGACGCAGCGATTTCCCGAACCAGATCAACAACGTCCGGGCCTTCCCGGGGATCTTCAGGGGGGTTTTCGACTGCCGCGCCAAAGACATACACGGCCGCATGAACATGGCGGCGGCCAAGGCCATAGCCTCGTTGATGTCCGAGGGCGACCTCCGCGCCGACGCCATCCTTCCCGCGGCCTTCGACCCGAGACTCAAGGAGACCGTGAGCAAGGCCGTCATCGCGGCGGCCATCGAATCCGGGGTCGCGAGGAAGATACCCGGAAAGGACAAGTGAAACTTTTCCGTTTCCTTCGAAAAACCCCCCGGACGGCCAAGGGGCCGTCCGGGGGGTTTTTCTTTGTCGGGGCCGGGTAACTTTCCCCGGTCGGGGTTTTTTCATCCGGGCCGGGTAACTTTCCCCGGTCGGGGTTTTTTCATCCGGGCCGGGTAACTTTCCCCGGTCGGGGTTTTTCTTCCCCGCCCGGGA
>JAITKT010000257.1 GCA_031278225.1 Deltaproteobacteria bacterium | reverse complement strand
GTCGACCCTTATGGTCTTGACCTGGGGCTCCTTCTGGACCGTCTGGGACTTGGAGGCCCTGGCCACCTTCACCGCGGGCATCTCCACCTCCACCTGGAACTTTTCCTTCAGCTCCCTGAGCATGGAGTCGAAGAACTCGACCATCATCTGGTCCATCTCGAGGTTTCTCTCGGAAAAGAGGGTGAGGCCGTCGCCCAGCTCCGCGATGAGGCTCATGGCGTCCTCGGTCGCGACCTCGGCCAGGAGCCCGTAGAGGGTGTTCGCGGCCTCCACGAAGTTGGTCCCGTTCTCCGGGGTCGCCTTCCCCTCCTTGAAGAGGGCGAGCAACTCCTCCATGGTCCTCACGCTGTCCGTGAGGTCCGCCCCGTTGAAGTTGAAGCGGATTTGGTTCGCCCCGTCCTCCTCCAGGGTGGCGAGGGCCAGCCCGGTCGTCACGTCGGACATGTCCTTCTTCAGGGCCTCGGTGTCCATCTCCTCGAGACTGGGGAGCAGGTTCTCCAAGGCGTCCAGAAGTTTCCTGGTGGCGTCGACGAGCTGGGAGTCCCTCCGGTTTATCTTTTCGATCTGGGCCTGGATCTCCGCCACGAAGGCCAGATGCTCCCCCGTCATGGAGGTGTAGCCTATGTCGTCCTCGAGCCTTCCTATGATGTCCCTGAAGATGTCGTTTCCCTTGAACAGGAAGTCCACGATCTTGGGATATTTGTTCAGGATGGAGTTGTTCTTGTCTATCATGGACATCAAATCCTCCAGCCTGTGGGCTATGGTGGCTATGTTGTCCACGTTGAACATCTTGGAAGACCCTTTGAGGGAATGCATGTGACGAAACAACGAGAAAATGGTCTCGCTGGACGAGGGATCCTGTTCCAAAACCACGAGTTCGTTGTCGAGAGTCTCTATGGTCTCCCTGACTTCGTCCTTGTACTGTTCGAAAAGTTCGGCCAGGTTTTCGTCTGATACGCTCATAAACTCCCTCTGGCGAATTCGCCCGGGCTTTCGCCGTCGCGGGCTCCCTCCCGGAATCTCCCCCGGTGTCCCCCCCCGAAAAAAAACAAGTGACCCCGGGGGAAAATTCATTCAAATCATCTTCGCGAAGTCGAACGGGACGGATTCGCGAAACCCCGAAGAAAAACCGCCCTTGAAAAACCAAACCCCGGGGCGGAAAAACAAAAAAACCGGTCCGACGAAACGAAAAAAAACGGAAAAAACGGAAAAAAACCGAAAAGTCAAAAACCCCCGGGGAATAAATCCCGGAAACGGAAAAATCCGAAAAACGAAAAATCGAAAAAAATCGAAAAATCGAAAAATCGATAAATCGAAAAATCGAATCGAATCAAACCCGGACGTCCCCGGGCAAACCGGAAAACCCCGAAAAACAAACAAACCGCGGTTCGAAAACCGCCAAGGGGTCCGGGGAGCCGGTTTCGCGCGGGGACGCGCGCGGGAACCGGCTCCCCGGACGCGATCAACGCAGGTCCAGGGCCTTCCTGACGGCGGTCATGACCTTCTCCTCGTCGTAAGGCTTTATGATGTATTGCTTGGCTCCGATCTTCAGGCAGTGCATCACGGTCCTCGCGTCGGAGACGGAGGAGGCCATGATGATCTTGGAGTCGGGGTACTTCTCCATGAGTTTTTCCAAAACCTCGGTGCCCCTCAGTTTGGGCATGACTATGTCAAGGGTCGTGAGTTCGGGTTTCAGCTCCTCGAAGAGAGTCAAGGCCTCCTCTCCGTCGGCCGCCTGCCCCACCACGTTGAAGCCCTGATTCTGAAAGAGCTTGTGGAGCATTTGGCGCATGACCGGGGAATCGTCCACGATTAAAACACTTTGACCTGAACCTACGGGCATATAAGTCACCTTTATCGAAGTCAAAATTTCCCCCCGGGGCCGGCGCCGCCGGAGCGACGTCATCGCCCCGACCGAAAGGCCGTCCGGGGGCGGGGCATGTCCGAAACGGCCTCCCGGCCCCGGGGCGCCGTCAAGTCCGGCCGGCCCCGCGCGAAACGGGAAGGTCACCCGCGGGCGAAGCCGAAAACACCCGCGAAGCCGCCGCGAAAGACCCCGGGGACCCCGACGCGGCCGCCGCCCGCGATCGCGCCCCGGGTCTCGAGCCCCGGCGGGCGCCCGCCGCCCCCCGCGTGCCGGGGACCCGTCCCCCGACGCGGGGAGATTGTTTCCAAAATGACATTTTCACGACCAAATCGCAAACACAAGGGCAAAAGAACCTCAAAGGGGCTTTCGGGGAAAAACAAGGGAAACGCGAAAGCGATAATTTTCCTTGATGGCTCGAATATACCAAAGGCTCCCTCACAAGTCCATGACAGTCGCCTTCGATCGGGAGATTTCGACCTCCGGCGCGGGCCCGGGGCCATGATTGCCCCCCCGTCCGGTTTCGGCCGCCCCGGCGGGGTTTCGTCCCGGAATCGGCCGTTTCTCCCCGGGGCCGGGGCGGCGGCGGCGGGGCACCGGGGGCGCTCGGGGCCCTTCGCGGGGCGCCGGGGGCTTTCCCGGCGGTCGGGAGTCGTCGGGAATCGTCCCGGGGCGCCCCGGGGATTGTAAGGGAACCGGGCGGTCGCGTTCGACCCTTCCCGAGGCGGCGGGCGATTATTTTGACGAAATCCGATCCCTTTTGACCTTTCCCCGCCCAAAGGGTCCCTCCGCCGCGTCCCCGCGGGACCCGGTGCGGGGCGCGGGCGCGACGGGGACGAAAGGCGCGGGGGAAGAACAATGCCGGAACCCGATCCCGCCGCGGGTCGCGAGCTTTCGCGAACCCGTTTGGCGCGAATCTTTCGCCGGGTAAACCGGAAGACCGGGCGGATTGGGAACCCGCGGGGAAAACCCGCCGCCAAATCGCGGCGACCGCCGACGCCGGGGGGACGGAACGGAACAAACGGAGCCTTGACGCCCCGGCCCCGGGGTCGGCGACGCCGGGGGGTTTCCCTTCGCGAAAACAATGAAATTTTTCGTTTCCCGTTTTGATTTGGCGGGGAGTTCGAGGAAATCCGCCATGTCGGGCTCAAGCGTTCCCCCGGGTTTGGGATTTCCCGCGGGGCGCCGGCTCTTCCCGCCCGGCGGTTCCGGGGCGTTTTCCGGACTTCCCGCCGCGTGGCGGTTTCGGCCGCGTTTTCCGGGGGGCTCGCGCGGCTCCCCGGAAACCCCCTCCTCGAAGCTTCCCTTCGTCGCGCCTCGAAAAACTGGGGAAAATCTGGAAAACGCCCCGAAAACGATGTATTCTCTCTTGTCTTCGATTGTTTCGGGAAGCCCCGGGACCGGGGGATCCCCAAAGGGAAACCGCCGGAAACCGGGGGAACGCGAAAACCCTTTCGAACGACCCGAATTTTTCAAAATCAAAACATCCGGCCGCGCGCGCGCCGCGAAGCCCCCGGAGGAACCGTCATGGCGGCATTCGAGAAGTCCTTTCGTTGCGATCTGGACGACCAGCATTTCGAGACCACCCGTTTCGTCATACCCGAACAATGGGGACGGGAAATACTCCCCGCCGTCAAAAAGGGGGGCATGTTCGCGGTCGAGGCTCCCCCCAAGACCGGAAAGACGGTCCTCGTCCGCCATTTGGTGAGGCATCTTCGGGAAAGCGGGGAGATGATTCCCGTTTTCATTCGCGTTCAATCCCAACGAAAAAAGAGCCTTGACGTGTCGGTCGAAGATTTCCTCACCATGTTCGCGGCGTCCGTTCAAACGGATTGGCCCGAATCCTTCCGCGCCAAAAGTTTGAAAATCGACCCGGAAAACCGTTTCGACGCCCTGGGCGACGCCATTTTCGAATTTTACCGGGCGGCCGACAAACCCATGGCCGTCTTCGCGACGGAAGCGGACTCCCTTTCGACGGAATCCGCGACCGTTTTTTTCGAAAATCTCATGTCTTTCGTCAAGCGTTTGGATCCGAAAAAAGACAAACCCGTTTCGATCGTGATTTCCACCGTGAAACCCGCGGACGAAATCGCGATCCTCCGCGAAAAGCCCGGGGGATCCGGGGGGAGCGGGGAATCGGGAGAACCGGGGGAACCGGAAAAGACGGGAATCGGGGAATTGTTCGGGGGTTTTCGGGTTTTCAAATTGCCCCGCTTAAACGAAGCCCAGGTCACCCGTCTCGCGGAACTTCACTATCTGGAAACCAATCAAAATTTCACGAACGATTCCATAGAGAGAATCTTTCATTGGACCCGGGGACATCCCCATCTCCTCCAAAATCTCCTGTATCACGCCATTTCCGTGATCTTGGGAAGAGTGGTCGAAAAGGTCGTGACGGGCGAGGTGGTGGACAGGGCCGTTTACCTGCTTCTGTCGGACAGGTTGACGAGAAACGTCCTGAACCCCCTCTCGAGTCACCCGCGGGAGAAGGCGGAGAAATACGACCGGTTGATCCGCGCGACGCTCGCCTCGGAACCGGAGTTGCCGGAAGTCCCTGGCGCGAACGTCCTGGAATTGCGGGACGAAATGGTCCGTCTCGGGATCCTCGGCCCCGAATCCGACGGCTTCGTCTCGACGCCGCTGGAAACGGAACTCCTCGTCCTGGACCCGCTCGCGGAAGACATTCAATATCCGGTGTCCCTGTTCAGGACCGCGGATTACTGCAAGGGGGACGTCCTGAACGTCAAGGACCTCTTGAGAAGCGCCATGAGATTTTGGAGGAAATTGCACGTCTTGGCCATGCACCGCGTGACGAGAAGCGGAATGCCCTCTTACCCCCTTTCCTTCGTCGCGAACTTCATAAGGTTCAATCTGAAGGAAAAACTGAACGACCTCGGCATCGTCTGCGGCATCGGACGCGGGCACGTGAGACTCAATCTGAACGCCATGGGAAGGATCCACCCCTTGCGCCTCGCGGCGGTCGATTCCGAAAAACCCGACGAACGTCTTCTGGACGAAATCTCCGAGACCGCGGGACGGGAAAAAACGGGCCCCGAAGTCCACACGCTCCTCTTTCGGAAGGAGACGCCCCGGGGCGGGTCGATTCCCGTTTGGACGAAAACGGAAAAATACCTGGAACGGCCCCACCCCTGCGGCGTGACCAATCACGCGTACTTTTTCTGAAAAAAACCTTTCTTCGCCAAGGGGGGGGCCCGGGGTCATCGGGTCCCCGGGTACCTTGCTCCCTTGCTCCCTTGCTCCCTTGGTCTCTTGGTCTCTTGGTCCCCCGGGTCCCCGGGTTCCCGGGGTCAATTTCCTTTTTTCGGGTTTTTTTCCTTTCCCCCGGGGGCTTTCGTTCGCGTCCGGTTTTGATCGGCCCCGACGGGCGCGGAACCGTCCCCGCCCCGAAAAGCCCGCGGGCCTTCCCCGGGG
>JAITKT010000238.1 GCA_031278225.1 Deltaproteobacteria bacterium | reverse complement strand
AAACTCTTCGAGTTCGGGGGAACGAGAATCACCCCGAGACTGGGTCTCGGGTACCTTCATCTGGACTTCCCCGGTTTGACGGAGACCGGAGCCGAAGGTTGGAACCGGGTCCTTTCTCCCGCCAAGAGCGATTCCCTGGAGCTTCGGGCGGGGGTCAATCTCTCCAAGGAAATCGACCTCGGCGGAATCGTTTTCTCCCCTCATCTGAACTTGGGCCTCGGTTACGAAATCTTGGACACCACCATGCTCATCGAGACCCGTTTCGCGAATCAGGAAGTGATTGCCCCCTTCGTGAACGAGACTCCGGATTCGGGACGGTTGAGGGGTTTCGCGGAACTCGGGGCGACCCTGAGCCTGTCCGACGGATTCGATCTGTTTGTCGACTACAGGGGCACTTTCAGGAGAAGAGACAGGATCCACGGCGCCACCGTCGGGGCGTCCTTCACTTTCTGAGACGAACAACCGAAAGGCGCCGGTTTCGCCGGGCGCTCGGTTTCAATGGCGGGGGCAGAGGGGGAAGACCCCTCCGTCCCCGCTTTTTTCGTTCGGCGTCGCTCGGGCATCGACCCGGCTCCGAAAGTCCGGCGCCGACCCTTCGGCGGGCGCGCGGGGGGAAGGTCAATGACCCTTGCCCGGTCATGGAAAGCTCTTCATGACCGGTCCTGTCATTCCGGCGTCGCGTTCGTTCGCGCCGGTCTCGCGAATCGCGTCGATTCCTGAGACGGCGAAAGCCGCGAAACCCGAAAAAACATTGGCGAAGAGTTTTCGAAAGAAGTTTCGGGAAAAAATTCGCGCGTGATTTCAAGCTTCCCGGCAAGGGTTCCGGGGGGTTTTCGATAAAAACCCGGGGACGTCTCGGAAGCGCCGATCCCGGAGGTTCGCGAAAATCAACGCGAAGAGAAAATCGAACCGCGAACCGGAACGCATGTTTTTAAAAAACAACGAGGGTACCAAAACGCGGAGGGATTCGGAAATCCCTCACGGCTCGACAATCACGAACTTCCCGTGTTGGATCGCGTGGAGCGAATGGCCGGCCCCGCCCTCGATGTCCCCGTTCGCGTCGAAGCGGGTGGGACCCATGGCCGTGAGAACGGTGTCTTCGTTCAGGTGTCTTTTGACGAGAGCGAGATCGAAAGGCGTCCTCGCCTTGGCGATGGCCTCGAACAAGGCTTGGGCGGCTCCGACGGAGTAGACGTAATAAATCGCGGTGGCTTCCGCCCGTCTGGAACCGTTGTCCTCCAAGGCGGCTCTCGCCTCCGGCCCGAGAAGGATGTCGTCCTTCCCGACGACGTAAGAGCCCTCGACGGCTTCCCCTCCCAAGGCCGGGAAGTCGTCGTCGAAGAGGGAGACGGGTCCGACCATTACGGGGGCGAGCTTCGCGGCTTTGAGGTTAAGGGCGAATTTGGCCGCGTCGGCAGGTTTTCCCAAGAAAATCGCGACGTCGGGGTTCGGTCTTCTGAGTTTTTTCGCGAGCGCGTCGTAAGATTCGGCGCCCGGCGCGATTGTTTCGGCGAGCACTTCCGTCTTCGCGGCGTCGGGACCGCCGGCGGCCAGAAGCCCTTGAATTTGTCTCGCGAGCGCCGCGTTCCGGTCGTCTCCGTCGTTTACGACGAGCGCCTTTTTGTAAGCGTTTTTCTTAACGAGCCCCGCGATGAGCCGGGCCTCGTAATCGTCCGGGGGGATGGTCCTGAAAAAATAGGGGTGACCCTCTCCGCTCAGGGAAGGGTCCGAGACGAGGGAGGACATGAGAAGGGCCCTGTTTTCGAAAGCCTCCAGGGCTTTTCTCGCCGAGTCGGCGCAGGGAAACCCGAAGACCAGAATCACCCCTTCGTCCAAAAACTCCCGGGCCACGTCACCGGCCGCGGTTTCCGGACCGCAGGTGTCCCCCTTAACGACGATCTCCACTTGTTGACCCAAAAGTCCCCCGGCGGAGTTGACCCGCTTCGCGGCGAATTCGAGTCCCGCGAGGTTCGCGAGACTGAAGGCGCCGTAATTGTAGGGGTCCCCGACGAAACCCACCTTTATGGTCTCCGGGGTCCCTTGGGCGAAAAGAGCGGCAGCCCGCGAAAGAATGACGAGACACAGAAGCGGGACGAGTTTTCGCATGGATGACCCTCCTTGACGCGGGAAATAAAACGATCGAAGACGCCGAAGCCCCCGGGGATTCGGAACGCGTGAAAACGAATGACGCCGCGAATCGAATGACGGAGGGCGAAAGGCCCCCGACAAATCCGAAACTTTTTAATCCCGAAATGCCGGCGAAACGCGAAACGCCAAAAAACCGGCTCCGAAACATCGAAACGCGAAATTTAATGAATTCAAGGAAAACAAAAGTAAAACACCGGTGTTCGGAAACAATGAATTTTTTTGGGACGCCTCCGGTAAGTTTTCGGGAAAGTCAGCGGCAATCGGCGGACGCCGACGGTTACTCCATTGAATTTACCCGAAAAAAGAGACGAAGTCAAATCGGGCCAACGGGGCCGGCGCGGTTTTGCCGGCGTTTTCCGGGAGCCCGGGAGTTTTTTGGCAAAGGGAATTCCCCCGCGGAGACCGGCGCGGTTTTTCGGGGGATCGGGGAAAACCCGAAACCCGATTCGCATTCGACGGGAAGGGACGAGCCCCGGGATTCGAATCCCTCAGGGGGAAACCTCCAGGAACTTTCCGTTTTTGACCCGGTACAGGTTGAAGGCGCCGCCGATGATGTCCCCCTTGGAGTCGAAACGGACGGGGCCCATGACGGTGGGGACGGTGTCTTCGGTCAGGTGTCTCTTGACGAGTTCCGGGTCGGAGGGATCCCCGGCCTTCCCGATGGCCGAGAAGAGGGCCTGGGCCGCTCCGGCGGCGTGGAAAAAGTAGGTTCCGCTCTCTTCCGCGCGGTTTTTCCGGTGATACTCCAGAGCCTCCCCGGCCGCGGGGGATTCGGGGGGAGGGGCCTGGCCCGTGACGTAGGAGCCTTCGACGTCGGGTCCGCCCAGGCGGATGAACCTTTCGTCGAAGAGACCGTCGGCGCCCACGATGACGACCCGGGCGTTGATGTCCCCGAGGTTCTCGGCGAGCTTGGCGCCGTCGACGTGGTAGCCGCCCCAGAAAAGGGCGTCGGCCCCGCTGTTTTTGACTCTCGCCGCGGCCTCGCGCGAGGAGGACCGGCCGGAAACCGGGCCTTCGGACAAGACCACCGCGGCCCCGACGGAGGGATCGGACTTCAAGCCATTTTCCACGAAGGCCGCGAGCGTCATGCCGTGGTCGCTCCCGTCATGGAGGATGGCCACCTTTTTGAAACCTCTTTTTTTAATGAGACCGAGGATGACGCCGCCCTGGACGTCGTCGCGGGGGGTGGTTCGGAAGAAGCGGGGGTACCGTCCGCTTTCGGTCAGGGACACTTCCGTGGCCGAGGACGACATCACAATCGCTTTGTTCCCGTAAACTTCCAGGGCGCTCGCCGTGGCTCCCGAGCAGGTGTGGCCCAGGACGTGCCCGATGCCCGCGGAAAGGAGTTTGGCGGCCGCGGCGGTCGCGAGCGTCGGATCGCAGGAGTCGTCCTCGATGACCAATTCCACTTGTTTTCCCGCCACTCCCCCTTTGGAATTGACGTCCGCGACCGCGAATTCGACTCCGTAAAGGTTAGACGAGCCGTAACTGGAGAGATTTCCCAAAAGCGCCCCGGCGAAGCCGATCTTAAGGGTGCCTTGGGCCATGGCCGCCCCCGAAGGCGACAGAAGAACAATGGCCAAGATCGTGAAAAGTCCGCGCATGAAAGCTCCTCCGTCGACGCGTGGGAAAGTATCGAACGCGCCATCGAAAACCGGAAAGTTCGAATGACGCTAATCCGTTTGGCCGCCGAAAATTCGGGGCGGAAAATCCAAAAACCGGAAATCTCCGGAAAGCCCCGGAAAAGGAAAAACATTCGAAAGCCATTGCCGGAGTCTTCTTCGTCGCTTCGAGAAAACTCATGCCGTGTATTTCCCGTTTAGATTAAAGCCGGTCAAACGTCTCCGGGATTCGTTTCGTTTCTCGGGAGCGGCGCGAAAATCCCGGATTGGAAAGGGGATTTTTTTCGAAAGGCGTTCGCCCTCCCGGGACCGGCTCCGCTAAACGCGGTTGGGAAACGCGCTCGGGACGTTTTTTTGAAACTTCGGTTTTCGCCGCGTTTCAAGGGACCAATCCGCCGAAACGATTCCAAACGGCGTTTCGAAGCTCCGTCCAAAGGCCGCTTCAACCGGTTTTCCCGGGCTTTTTCGGGGGACGCCGGTTTTCAGGAGTTTAAAATTTTCAAGGCTTCCGCGGCCTCTTTTTTCGTGAGTTTCCCGTGGGCTGCTTTCACGAAATGATTTTCCAGCCCGGGATTGAGTTCCATGTCGTCGATGGCGACGTAATTCGCGATTTGAGGGTGTTGTTCCAAGTATTCCCTTATCTC
>JAITKT010000206.1 GCA_031278225.1 Deltaproteobacteria bacterium | reverse complement strand
ACGAACAAACCGGACGTATTATGGAAGGACGCCGTTATTCCGACGGACTGCATCAGGCAATAGAAGCCAAAGAACGCGTGAAGGTGGAAGCCGCGACACATGAACCCTCGCGAAAAACGGGGGAAAAACGGAAAAAAACGATTGACGCGATCCGAATCCGACGGCCCGCTTCCCGGGGAATCAAGAGCGAAACCGGCGAAAAAAATTTTGGCGTCGGAGAAGAAACGAACCGCCTTGTCTTCCGGAAAAACACCGGGGCGACGGTCGGGGGGAATCGGGAGTCGGGAGAATTCAAAGGGCCATCCCCCCGAAAAACCAAGAGACGACTCCTTCGCGATTCCGTCGCGGATGCCCGCCGGGGCCGCGACCCGAATCGAAGGCGCGGCCGCGACCGAGCGGAATTTCACAAAACAAAACACCCGAAAACTCCCCGAAAATCAACCGAGACGATGGCCGCACGGCGATCGGGGGATTCGCCGCCGGAAAAATTTCAATTCGTTTTCGCCCGAAAAACGACCTGAAACGGCCGCGAGGGGAACGCGAAGGGAAAAACCGCGGAAAATCGGGCCGGCGAGACTCCCCGGGGGCGATTCCAAACGCCCGCGAGAGGGGGGAACCGTCTCGGAAAAGACGTCCCTGGGCCCCCTTTCTTCTTTCTCCGGCGGCGCCTTCTGTGTTAAGATCTTCGTCATCCGCTTCAAACCGGTTCCGAAAAGAACGCGCCCGGAACCGTCCGAAGTTTCCCCCGCGACGAACGGAAGGTGAAAGGAAAATGAGAACGAACGGAATCGCGCGGCCGGGCGAACCCGGCGTCCCCGAAGTCGCGAAAGAGACCATGAGCCCCGAGAAGAAGAAAAAGGGGGCGAGGTCCATGGTCATCCTCGCCTTCCTGGGGCTCCTCTTTCTCATAATAGTGCAGAGGAGACTCCTGAACCTGGGGCCCGGGCTCTCCTCCAACCAGGGGGTCATAACCCTCGTCAGCATCAACTTCTCCGTCCTCGCCCTCGTTTTTCTGCTCTACCTCCTCGTGAGGGGACTCTACAGGGTCTTTTTCGAGTTTCAGGACTACGGAAGCCTGCAGACCAAGATGGTGGTCTCCTTCATAGGCCTGTCCCTGATCCCCACCATGCTCATCTTCTATTTCGCCTATCTCCTCATAGGCCAGGACCACAAGACCTGGTTCGGGGACAGCGTGAGAAACTCCATAGTGAGTTCCATGGAGGTCTTGAGCGGTTCCATAGAGTCCGAGGAAAAGCTCTTCGAGCTGTCCTCCCAGATGGCCCTCCTGAGGTTCAAGAACGCCGGCGCCGACCCCGGGGCTTTTCGCGGTGAAAGCGCGGCCCTCGAGGCCATCAGGGTCGCGGGAAACCTGGACACCCTGGAGTGGTACGGCCCCGACGGCGGGCTCCTCGGTCGGGCCCCGGGCGTCCGCGGGGATTCCCCCCCGCCCGTCCTCTCCCCTTCGGATTTCCGGCCCGGGGAGGACAGGCGCGAAATCGACGCCGAAACCGCGACGGGACCCCTGACCCGCCTGATTCTCCCCGCGAACGGGGGGACCGGGGACGCCGCGGGCGCGGCGCCCGCGGCGGGAACGGAAAACGGGAACGGAAATCCCCCGAGGGGTTATCTCGTCGCTGGCACGGAAAGGCTGGCTCCCCTGAGGGCGCGTCTCGCGGATCTCAAGACGAACCTCGAAAAATACGAGGCGGCCCTGGGGATAGAACGGCCCTTCAAGGTGAGCAAGCTCACGACCCTGGCCGCGGTCACCCTCGTCGCGGTCTTCTTCTCCGTCTGGACGGGGAGCCACCTCGCCGGATCCCTCGCGGCCCCCGTGACCGAGCTCGTGGAGGGGACCCAAAAAGTCGCGGCCGGGGACTACGACTTCGTCCTCGTCCCGGTCACCCGTTCCGGGGAGATGGCCCAGCTCGTCGACTCCTTCAACCGGATGACCGCGAGGCTGAAGGAGAGCTACGCCGAGCTCGAGGACAGGAACAGGTTCGTGGAGATAGTCTTGAGGCAGGTCTCGACCGGGGTCATGCTCCTCGACGAAAACCTGAAGGTCATGGACGTGAACGAGTCCGGCCTCAAGACCCTGGGCATCTCCCTCGCCGACGCCAAGGGGGATCCCGTCCCCGAATGCCTTCTCGCCATAATGAACTCCCCGGACTCCGACTTCGGATCCCGGGGCAGGGCGCTCCTCCGCGAAAACAAGGGCGAAACCCTGAGCCTCATGGTTTCCAAAGCGAGGCTCGTGGGGGAGGACCGAAAGAACCTGGGCTGGCTCGTGACCTTCGACGACGTGAGCGAACTGGAGAAGGTCCAGCGCCTGGCCGCCTGGAAGGAGGTGGCGAGACGGGTGGCCCACGAGGTGAAAAACCCCCTGACCCCCCTCTCCCTCGCGGCCGAGAGGATCCAGATGCGTTTTTCCAAGGTCTTGACCGACCCCGCCGACCTCAAGGTCCTGAACGACTCCACCCGCACCATCGGCGAACAGGCCATGAACATAAAACAGCTGGTCGACGAGTTCACCCGCTACGACAACCTCCCCAAGGTCAATCCCAGGCCCGACGACATCACGAGGGTCGCGGAACACAACCTGGTCCTCTTCAGGGACGCCTACCCCGGGGTCAAATTCACCCTTAACGTCAAAAACGCCCCGAGGACCCTCTCCTTCGATTCGGCCCAGATAGGGAGGGTCATCTCGAACCTCCTCAACAACTCGGTCTCGGCCGTGAAAAACAGGGGCGAGGTGGAGATAGACATCGACACCGACGAGTTCGAGGGGGCCGTGGTCTCCATCTCCGACGACGGTCCCGGCCTCCCCCGGGACATAAAGGACGCCGTCTTCGAGCCCTACGTGACGACCGGGAGCGGGGGAAGGGGCTTGGGTCTCTCCATAGTGAAAACCATAATCGACGCCCACGGGGGCGACATCCGGGTCGCGGACCACAAACCCCGGGGCACCACCTTCAAGTTCAACATCCCCTTCCCCGGGGAAGAGGCCGGCTTCCCGAAGGCCTGAGCCCCCCTCCGCCCCGGGAGAAAAATATGTCCCGGGGGCGAAAAAATCCCCCGGAACCGGCACGAAAGATTTTCCCCTCTTCCGGGGGCCCCGAAAAAGACCCCCGGGGCCTCGGCCGAATTCCCCGGAACCGGGTCCGGAACCGGGGCCGAAAACCGGGGAAAAACCATGTGGCGAAAGGTTTTCCGCCCAGGCGGACCCGGTCGGATCCGAGGGTCCGACCCCGGGACCGACCCGGTGGTTCGAACGCCGAACACGCGGATCCCGCGAAGACGCCCGAAAAAGCGTCGCGGTCGAATCGCGAACACCCGAAAATCCCGTCGCCCCCGGGG
>JAITKT010000177.1 GCA_031278225.1 Deltaproteobacteria bacterium | reverse complement strand
CCCCGGGTCTTGTCGAGCCCCCCCGGCAAAACGAAGGGGAGCGCGATTGACCCCTTTCCGGACGAAGCCGCCCGGGGGTCCGCGGGGGCGGGGGGCGGGGTTCCCCCGGCTTCGAAGGACCCGAAGTCCGCGACGGTCGCGGGGTCGTCGGGTTCGACGATGGGGAAGGTGAATTCCACCGTGTCGGAATTGTCGTTCATGACGGCCTTTATGGTCACGGTCGCCTTCTCCGCCTTGAGGGCTTTCACGGGGAAGAAGAGCTCCCGGTTTTCCCCGGGGGCGAGGGTCACTTTTTTGTCGGTTTCCCCGAGGGTCTCGAGGCCTTCCGACGCGAAAGTCACGTCCGCCTCGCCCCCGGAATCGCTTCTGTTGGTGAGGATGGCCGCGGCCCGAAAGACGTCACCCACCCCCGCGTGATTGGGGAGGGAGGAACGGAGCAACAGGTCCTTGGTGACGAGGATGTCCGCCGTCCCGGTCCCGGTCGTTTTGCCCTTCCCGGTCGCCACGGCGAAGATCCTGAAGGTGGTGAGATTGTCCGGGAGCTTGAAGGTGGCGGAGGCCGAACCCTCGGCGTCGGGAATGAGATCCGGCTTGAAGAAGGCCAAGGGCCTGAAGTCCTTTCTCAGGTCCTCTCCGTCCCCCGCGAGATAACCCCCGCCCCCCGGGGCCGGAACCGACAAACCGCCCTTTTCGAGCCAGTTGATCCTCCCCATGACGCTCTCGAGGTTCGCGGCGGTTTCCACCATGAGGGGCATGTCGGCCGCGAAGAGTTTTTCCGGATGAAAGGCGTCGTCGCCCCCGATCTGTATGAGGGCCGCGTCCACGACCGCGACCGCGATTTCGGCCCCGGAAAAGTCGTTCCCCCGGTGGTCCTTTATTTTGAAATCGACGGTCACCTCGTCCCCGGGCTTGAATTCGGTCGCGGCGGGGGTCACGGACACGTCAAGGACGTCCTTTCCGGAGGGGACCTTTAGTTTCACGAGACCCTTGCGCACCGCGGGTTTTCCGAGGTCGACGCCGCCCTCGATTTTTTCCGATATCCTTCCCCTCGCGAGGATGACCGAGACGTAGACGTTGGGGGAATCGTCCTCCAAAATGGGTATGGAAAGGATCTTGCTCTGGCCGTTCAGTTCGAAGGTCCGGGCCTCCCTCACCCCCGCCCTCTCCACGGTCGCGAGGCCGGTCCCCTCCATGAAGGGGCTTTGGACGAGGATCTTCGCGACGTCCCCGGGGGCGTACTCGGTTTTGTCGGGAACGAGATTTATGAGGTCGTCCCGCCTCGAGATCCAGCCCGCCTCCCCGGGACCCGCGACGTAAAAGACGACCGAGGCGGAATTGGTTCTCCCCCGGTCGTCCTTGATTTCGGCCTCGACCCAGTGGAGACCGGGTTTTTCGACCTTGAATTCGAAGGGAACGGGGACGGATTCGGTCTTCCGGGTCATTTCCCCCAGGGGCTCGTCCGTGAATCTCGAGACCGTCTCGAAGACGCCCCCCATGCCCCGTCTCCGGACCGAGGTCCAGAAGCGGCGGCGCAGGGTGAGTTTGGTTTCGACGCCCCCGATCATCGCTCCCTTGGGGTCCGTCGCGACGAGCTCGAAGTTCGCGGTCTCGTTTTGCCCGATGACGGTCCTCAAGGTTCTCAAGCCCGCGTAAAGAGAGGCCGGATGGGCCGTGAAAGACGTCGACTCGGAAACGGTCCGGGAATCGACGTCGCTCGCGGTCGCGCGCAGGGTGAAGGTCCTGGGATGGGGGATGGGGGCGGGGGTCACCTCGGCCTTGAAAAGGGCCCGGCCCTCGTCGTCCAGGACGACCTCGGACTCGGCCTCGTCTTGCTCCCGGAGGAGCTCCATCTCGCTTCCGCCCTCGGTGTCCGCGCGGGCCATGCGATTGACGAAGAAAAAGGCCGAAAGACCGGGGACCTTGAAGTCGTTCGCGGGGGAGGACCTCAAGGTGAAATCGACCTTCTCCCCGGTCACGGGGGAGCCGTAATGGTATTTCGCGTTGACCCCGATTTCGATCCCGTCCCCGACGAAGAACTCTTTCGGGGCCGTTTCGTCGAAGGCCAGCTCGAAGGCCGGGGCCCTGTAAAAGAGGACCCTGGCTTCCCCGACGCGGGTCGCGTCCTTCGCGCCGTAGACCATGAAGTCCCTCGGGGAACGGTTTTTCCCCGGGTCCTTGTCGAGCCAGATCGGGTAAATTCCGTAAGGCCGGTCTTCCCCGATTTCAAACTCCCCGTGAAGGGTTCCCAGGTCGCTCACCTCGAGAGTCTCGTCGTAAACGACGTTGTTCGCCGGATCGATCGCGACCACCCTCGCCCGGGGGATGTCGAGGTCCGTCAAATCGTCCCCGAGGCTCCTCGCGATTATCTTGAAGCGGACGGTCTCTCCCTTCTTGTAAATCGGTTGGGAGGTCAGAAGCCAGTCCCTGCTCGGCTCCTCTTCCAGGGGTTCCTCGAAGTCCTCGTATCTCAAACCCAAAAACCAGCGGTTGAAGCCCTCCTGCCAGTCGAGGTTCCAGAAGGCCAAATCCTCCCCCTTCCTCGCGGCGACGTAGAAGTTGTCCTTGGGGGTCCAGTAGGACTTTCTTTGGGTGCCCCGGCCCCGGTCGTAGAGGCCCGCGAGTTCGTCCGCTCCCGGGACGAAGGCCGTGCCGTCGGCTCCGGTTTTGGTCTTGTGGAAGACTTCCCCCCGGTCGTTCAGAAAGCTTATTTCGACGTCGGGGAGGTTTTTTCCCGAGGAAATGCCCGTGGTCCAGACGACGGACCTTTCTTTTCCCACCTTCACCGCGAGCCCGATGTCGGTCACCTGGAGAAAGCTCGCCTCCTCGTTCCGACCGGAGGTCATTCCCACGACGAGGACCTTCCCCCGAAGGTCGGATCCGAAAAGGTCCTTAAGATTCAAGGACCTCGTGACCCTGCCCCCCGGGTCGTCGGGGGCGTTTTCGAGGATTGCCTCCCTCTCCTTCGCCCCGAGATCCCTCAAGACAGTTCTTTGTTCCCGGTCGAGGCGGTAGGAATAACCCGAAAAGCGGCCGTGAGTCAGGGAGAA
>JAITKT010000164.1 GCA_031278225.1 Deltaproteobacteria bacterium | reverse complement strand
CGGCATCCCCCTTCGCCTCATCCCCTCGCCGCCAAACCCGATTTTCCCAAGGATCGCTTCATCGGAAGGAGTCCATATGTCAAAGAGGATTGCCGTCGTTCGCGCCGTTTTTTCGTTTTCCGCGTCATTGTCCCTTCTTTTCGCCTCCGGATCGGCTCTTTTCGGAGCCGAGCTCACGAAGACGGACTTGGACAATTACGTTCGTTATCTGTCGGCCGACGACTACGACGCCAGGAAAGAGGCGGCCATTCGAGGGAGTGTCAAAACCGGGGACACCCCGGAAATCTTTCTCAAAAAGACGCGAATAATCCACTCGATCGTCCTGCGTCTTTCCGCGGGGCAAGGCACCGATTCCATCGCGAGGCAATTGAATTCCCTCGAACCCGGATGGAAAGTCGACTCGTCCGACGTCCGGGCGGTGAAAAGCCGCTTTGAGGAATTGCGCGAGGTTTCGCTAATCGCTCCCGACCCTCCCTTTTCCGGGATACGGCCCGTTGACGTCGAGAGTTTCATCAAACTGTATTCCGTCCCGGACATCGACGGGAAAGCGAGAATTCTGTCGGAGTTGCTTAATGGCGGCGGTTATTCCGGAGAGGACTTTTTGCGAAAAATGGAGGTCGTGAAATGCGTCGCCGACAGTCTGTACGTCGGATATCCCGAGGAATTTCTCTTCCCGGAATTGAACCTGCGTTTTCCGCTGTGGCACGTCACCCGGAAAGACATTGACGCGGTGTTGGCCCGAAGGGACAAAGTCTTGGAGGTCGAGGCGAAAATCATTTCCCGGCTTGATTCCCGATGATTTTCCCTTTGATTTCCCCGAAAAAACGGCGGCGTCCCGTTTTCAGCGGTAGAGGAGAAAGTCTTTTCTCGTTTTGGAAAAGATCTCGAGGTCCTTTTCGAAACCTTCCGCGATTTCTTTCGCGCTCGTCCCGGCCCGGAGTTTGTCGAAGATTTCCCCGTTTCCCAGGATGAGATCGATGGGGCGCCTCTCGAGCTCGTACTCGTAGGGCGGGGCCTTGAGTTCGAAGTCGTCGGGACGCGTCCTCAAGATTGTCTCGAGAATCGACAAACCCGTGAGCCACGGTTTGAAGGATTTTTTGTCCGTCACGCGGATTTCCGCTCCCCCGCAAACGGAACCCGCCCATTTTTGGAAGTTCGGGAGGAAAAAACACTCCCTGAAGGCGACCCCCGGAAGCTTCATGTCCCTCAAGGCGCGGGCGAACTCGTCCGGGTCGACGTAAGGGGCTCCGACGACCAGAAAGGGCTCGGTCGTGCCTCTTCCCTCGGAAAGCCCGGTCCCCTCGAAGATCACGGTCCCCGGGTACGCGAGGGCGGTTTCCGGGCTCGGCATGTTGGGGGAAGGCGCGACCCAGGGGAGTCCCGTTTCCCCGAAATGCCAATCCCTCTCCAGGTCCCGACAGGGCACCACGGTGAGGGAACAGGGTTTTTCGAGTCGGGAGTTCGCGAAAAGGGCCAGTTCGCCCATGGTGAACCCGTGCCTCATGGGTATGGGATGCAGTCCCACGAAGGAAGAGAAAGAGGGGTCGAGGAGGTTTCCCTCCGTCTCCTTCCCCCCGACGGGGTTGGGTCTGTCGAGAACGATCACGGGGAGACCGGCCCGGGCCGCCCTTTCCATGAACAGGCTCAGGGTGTGCGCGAAGGTGTAGACCCTGGTCCCGACGTCCTGAAGGTCGACCAGAACCGCGTCCAAACCCTCGAACATGCGCGGTTCCGGGGCCCTCTTTTCGGCGTAGAGGCTGTAAACGGGTCTTCCGTCCTTGAGTTTCGAGTGGGGGGACTCCACCATGTTGTCCTGTTTTTCCCCGCGGTAGCCGTGTTGGGGACCGAAGATGGTCTTCACGGCCCCGTCCGTCGCCTCGTCCAGGAGGTCAAGGGCGTGCCGGAAGTCCGGACCCACCGAGGCCTGGTTCGCGAGGAGCCCCAGGGCCTTTCCCTTGTGACGGGACGCCTCTTCCCGCAGAAAAACCTCCAATCCCGTCAAAACGGCCATGTTTCAATCTTTCTTTCCCCCTCGTCTTCGGGGAGGTTCTATTCCGGGGCGGGCCCCCTCGGGCGCGTCGCGGAAAGGTTTTTCCGGCCCGGCGCCGAAACGGTTCTGGGCCGGGGCGGGCGGCGCGGGCCCGATCCGCCGGGGGATCGGGGCCCCCGGAATCCGTTTTCACTTCTGACAGTTTTCGCAATAAACGCTCGTCCTCCCGCCGGTCTTGGAGCCGGACAGGGGTCTTCCGCAGACGGGGCAGTTTTCCCCTTTTTTCCCGTAAACCTTGTGGAAGAGCTGGAAAGAACCCTTTCCGGAGGGGGCCTCGAAATTGGCTATGGTGGAGCCGCCCCCGGAAACGGCGAGTTTCAGGATCTCCCGGGAATTCGCGAGGATCCTGTCGGCGTCCTTCGGGGAGAGGTCGTTCGCGGGGCGGGAGGGGTGAATTCCGGAGGCGAAGAGGATCTCGGTCGCGTAGATGTTCCCGATCCCCGAGATCGACCTCTGGTCCATGAGGAGGGTTTTCACGGGTTTGCGGGAGGATTTCACGAGCTCCCGGAAGGCCCCGGGGTCGAATTCGAAGGGGTCCCTCGCGACGGAGTCCCGTTTGAATTTCATGAAATCCGGACCCTCGAAAAGGGTGAGCCTTCCGAACTTTCTCACGTCCCTGTAGAAGAGGGTGCCCAGGTCCTCTTTTCCGGGGGCGTACTTGAACCGGAAGGCCAGCCTCGCGTGGGGAAGGGGAGGGGCGCGACCGTCCCGAATCCGCGCGGCGGGGGTCCTCGGGTCTTTTTCGGGGCCGTCTTCATATTCCCTCCCGAAGACAAACTGACCCGTCATCCTCAGGGAGCAAACGAGGTTCAAGTCTTCGGAGAGGCGAAACCGGATCATCTTTCCCAGGCGTTCGGCGCCCTCCAGGACATGCCCCGGGATCCTTTCGGCGTCGTCCGGGCGGAGGGCCTTGGAAAACCACACCGTTATCCCGGTTATGACCGAGCCTTTCAGGGCCCGGTCCAAATCGGCGGCGATGACCTGGGCCTCAGGAAGTTCGGGCACGGAGATCCCCCAAGGCCTCTTCCAGTCTCGCGAGCTCGGGTTCCGGTCTCACGGCGAACCTCAGGAAGCCCTCCCCCAAACCCTTGAAATTGGAGGCGTCCCTCACGAGTATTCCCTCGCGGTAAAGCCCGGCCAGGAGTTCCCGGGCCTCTTTCCCGCCGGTCTTGAAGAGAACGAAGTTCGCGTCCGAGGGGAAGAGACGCCCCAGGGGGGACAGGATCCCGACCAGTCTTTCCTTAAGTTTTTCGACCGCGGCCCGGGTTTCCCGCCCCCGGGCCTCCGCCCCCCGGAGGCAGTGCAGGCCCGCCTCGAGAGCCATGCCGTTTATGGGCCAGGGCTCCTGGATGGCCTTGAATCCCCCGACGGTTTCGGGATGGCCCGCGAGATAGGCGAGCCTCAGCCCCGGGATGGCGTGGATCTTCGTGAGAGAGCGGAGAATGAGGAGTTTGGGGTTTGTCAAAACCTTTTTTTCGAGGGATCGCCCTTTGGTGAAGTCGATGAAGGCCTCGTCGACGATGAGTGCGAAACCGTCTTTTTCGCTTCTTTCAATCAAAAAATCCAAGGTCTCGTCGGGGACGAGTCTTCCCGTGGGGTTCGCGGGGTTGGCGACGATTACGGCCGCGGGGCGTTTTTCCAGGGCTTCCGCCGCCACCTCCCGGTCGACCAGGAAGTCCTTCTCCTCCTTCGCGAAGACCCGTTCCGGGGGGTTTCCCGCGGCCAGGAGCGACTCCTCGTATTCGGCGAAGGCCGGGCCGACAACCGCGAATTTCCCCGGACTCAAAATCCTCGCGAG
>JAITKT010000088.1 GCA_031278225.1 Deltaproteobacteria bacterium | reverse complement strand
AAGGATTAGCGCAAGGCGGTTGTCGAAACTTTGAACGACCGTACGATAAGCCACCCGAGAACCGACGCTTACCGGAAAGGGCCCCGCCGAACCCCTCACGCGTTTCCCGAAACGTTCCTTCTCCCAAGCTCGCGCGCCGGGGCCGGGTTATGGTTCGGCCCCGACCATGAACCCGCACCGCCCCGAAATCCCTTCGACCGGGGCCAAAGCCCCGTTTCGTCGAAAAACTTCCTTGACCTTGCCCGTCCCGGTGTCTCCGTAAAGGTGGCGGCAAGCCGGGTCGAGCCTCATGCCGCGCGGCGGGTCCGCTCTTACCGACACGGGGATGACGAAGCCGACTCCCCTCGCCCGTTCCTCTTCCGCCACCGAACCATTGCCGCGAGGCCGTCTTCCGGTCCAAGAACGACCGACCGACGCAAACCCAAAACCGACGCCGGCCCAAAGGAACCCCGGCGGATCCCCGGCGCGTCCGGTCGACGGGGGGCATGTTCGGCCGGTTCCGCCCGCGGTACCGGTCACCGGTCAAAGTTTTGGCGATACCGTAAGCTCAAGGGTAATCGGATGGCGGACCTTTCGTTTGGGGATGCGTCAAGAGTCCGTGTTTGGAGGACTGTCTTTCGGGAAATCGGTTTTTTCATAAAGATTTTCTTTCGGATCAAAAAATCCAATCGCGACGCGGGTATGCCCCGCTATGGCCATGGCCACATCCTTTACTTCAGGGTATGCGGAGCGGTATTTGACGTCGTGTTTCCCGATATCAATTTGTTCTTTTGCCTCGACAAGAAGCTTCTCCGCGGTCTTCGCCTCCCATTCGTTTTTTTGTTTCGCCGTTAACTTATTGACGTCGCAAGGATAATTTTCGTGCTTTATCTCAAAAATAAAGGCCTTTCTCGTATCCAAGGCGACAAACAAGTCCATGCGACCTTCCGATTCGGTCAATTCCCGGTAGGTTTTGAATTGAAAGCATTTCAACGCGACAAAAATGATATCGCTCAATCTCCCTTCGGAGGCTCGAAGCCCTTCCGGTGAACGCCATGAGAGGATGTCACTGAAACATTGAGCCAGAGACGTCGCGTCACACTTTTCCAAAGCGTTTCGGATTCGCCCCCCGAGTTTGTCCAAAGGATGTTTTTCCGAATCGAATAAATAATCCAGAAGGTCATTGTTAAGAGCTTCCACAATTTCTTTGTTTGGTAGCTTAAAAAAATAATCTTTACCGATTATTTTTTCGACCGTCAGATAGCCGGAGTAAAAAAGGAGAGGGTTAAGCTTGGGGTTTTCGATATTCGCCTTGTTCAAATAACTTGCGGTCATTTTGGCGTTTACGGGAAAATCCATAACACCTTTGTCACGCTCCAAAATTTCAAATAATAAACTCGGGTTTGCCGTATCGTACCAGTGAGGACCGAGGGTCTTTTCGCGAAGCGTCATAACGGTGGAAAACGGATTTAAGACCCGATTTTTCCCGTCCCAAGAGTAGCCGTCGTAATAATCAATGATTTCTTTTTTGAGGTCTTCCAAATCGGCATCGGGCGGCATACGTTTTTTTGATTTGCGATTGTCGAGAACATCAGGCAAATATTCTTCGAAATGTTTCATGAATTCGTCGGGGGTGAATCCGCAAACGGCGTTGTATTCCGGGTCCAACGTCAAATCGATGTAGTTGTTGAATCCCGTGATTGTGGAGTATGCGAATTTGGTTATTCCGGTCACGAAAACTACTCTTACGACATCATTCTCGTACATTTTTTTCACATGCGAATAGAAATCTTGAAGAACCATGCGGATTTTCGCGGCTCGCTTGGTTTTTCCCAAAACGCGTTGAATCGGAGCGTCGTATTCGTCGATGAGAATCGCAACGGGAATTCTTTCGCGGTAATAAAGGACACGAACCAGTTCGCGCAGAACATACGCCGGCGACACTTCCCGCGGCATCTTTTCCGCGTTCAGGTCCGCGCCTTTGGCCATCGCCGCTTCCTTAACGTCGCGAATAAGGAAATTCTCAAAATTAGTGACATTCGAGCATTCTTCGGGCATGGATAATTTAATCACCTGATGTTTTCGGAAATCGTAACCCGAGGAGTCAATCCAAAGTCCCTTGAAAAGCTCGCGGTTACCCTCCAAGAGTGTCCCCAGGGTGTCAAGCAGGAGAGTTTTTCCGAAACGGCGGGGACGGGAAAGAAAATAGCATCCTCCTTGTTTAACCATTTTGTACAGGTATCGCGTTTTGTCGACATACGTGCAATTGTCTCGTCTCATGTTGGCGAAACTATTACCGATGATTGGAAGTTCCAACTTGATTCCCTCGTTATCGCGCGACATGACCCGGTGGCTTCGGACGCGTTTTGGTTTATCGCGTTCCAAAAATTCCTCTCGAAAGTCTACGGCATGGATTCAAAGTGGACCGGGTGCGATTTCGGGCTGTTCGGGGCAATCGTAGGCGACCGGATTTGCCGAGACAAACACCTGACCGCCGACTTCAGGGTTTTCCCGCGAATCCGTCCCGGCCGTTACGATGAGAAAAACCGGCTCATCCCGGTTACCGTAAAGCCCTGACCGCGGAAGCGGACAGCGGTCGTCGGTGAAACTCCCGCGAAACGGCCCGGAGGACTTCCGCAACCCGTTTCCCGAAACGTTCCTTTTTCGGGTTCGGTCGCGGGGGCCGGTTTACGGTCCGACCCGACCTTGAGCCCGCTCCGCCCAAGGATGTCTTCGCTCGGGGCCAAGCCCCGTTTCGTCGAAAAACTCCCTTTTGACCCGGCCCGTTCCGGTGTTCGCGTCAAAGGCGGCGACAAGGCGACGGCAAGGCGACGGCAAGGCGGGTCGCGACTCATGCCTGACATCCGGGCGGCGGTTTTCGACTTCGGGACGACGAAACCGACTCCCTTCGTCCGTCCCTTTCGCCAACGGAGCATTTCCGCGAGGCCGTCTTCCGGTCCTGGAACGACCTTCCGGGGCAAACCCAAAACCGACGACGGCCCGAAGGAACCGCGACCGATCCCCGGCGCGTCCCGGCGACAAAGGGCATGGTCCGACGGGTTCCGCCCGGGGTTCCGGACACCCGCGATAATTTTGGCGAAACCATAAGGTCAATGATAATCGGATGGCGGGGCTTTCGTCCGCGATTGCCTCAAGAGTCAGTGTCGGAAGGGCCGTCTTTCGGCAAATCGGATTTTTGACAAAGAATTTCTTTCGGATCATAAAATTCAATCGCGACGCGGGTATGCCCGGCGATGGCCATGGCCGCGTCCTTTGCTTCGGGGTACGCTGAGCGGTATTTGACGTCGTGTTTCCCGATATCAATTTGTTCTTTTGCCTCGACAATAAGCTTCTCGGCGGTCTTCGCCTCCCATTTTTTTTCGCCGTTAACTTATTGACGTCGTCGGGATAATTTTCGTGCTTTATCTTAAAAATAAAGGCCTTTCCCGTATCCAAGGCGACAAACAAGTCCGTGCGACCTTCCGATTCGGTCAATTCCCGGTAGGTTTTGAATTCAAAGCATTTCAAGGCGACAAAAATGATATCGCTCAACTTCCCTTCGGAGGCTCGAAGTCCTTCCCGCGAACACCATGAGAGGATGTCGCCGAAACATTGAGCCAAAGACGTCGCGTCACGCTTTTCCAAAGCGTTTCGGACGCGCCCACCCAAGTTCTCCGCTTGATGTTTTGACGAATCGAACAAATAATCCAAGAGGTCATTGTTCAGGGATTCCATAACTTCTTTGTTGGGTCGCTTAAAAAAATAACTTTCCCCGATTATTTT
>JAITKT010000057.1 GCA_031278225.1 Deltaproteobacteria bacterium | reverse complement strand
CGACGACCCCGAAAACAAAGGGCCGCCGTTCTCGAGGGCCCGAGCGGGGCGTCGGGGTTTTCGACCCGGGACAAAGAAAAATTTTTTGATTCGCCCCGTCCAATCCCCCGGGGGGACCGCGGACGCCAAAAAAGTTTCAAAATTTTTCGGGCCGCGTTCAACGCGGAAGGCCCGCGCGGTTTTTCCCCGAATCCCCCCAATTCCCGGGAATCCCGAAACCGGGCGACCCCGACGGGCGACTCGGGGAAAACCCGGGATTCGGCTTCGGGTTTTCCTCGTGAACCGCGGGAGACCAAGCTCCGGCGGGTATAAAAAAATCGCGAACGATCCGAAAAACGCTTGACCGCCGGATCGTCCGGGACCTATAATCTTCGGAAGTCACCCGCCCTGACCGGAACGGCGGAACGGAACGACGAACCGGAACGACGGACGGGGCCCCCTTTTCGGCCCGACTCCCCGACGGGATCGCCATTCCTTCCGGGGTTCGGGGGACGAGGCGTTTCGCCGGGGCGGCGGGACCTTTTGATTCATTAAACCGCCCGCGGGCGGGAGGACGACAGATGACTCGAAAAGACGAGAAGCGCGGAAAAGACGAGAAGCCCGGAAAACCCGCGAACGCCGACCCGGGAAACGTCGGCGAAACCGACCGGAACGGCCGCGGGCCCGCTTCCGAAAAGCTTGACCGCGTGGAATATTTCAGGAAGATCAGGGAAGATTTGATGGTGAACCTGGGCATGCCCAAAGACACGAAACCCCAAAGATTCCTTCAGATCATGGAAATAAGGGCGGAGATCGACAGGATAAACGCCAAAAACTCCAAGAAACACTGACGGACCGCGTTTGGCGAGCCGTCCGGCGTTCGAAACCACTTGATTTCGCGATGTTCCCGCGATGTCTCGGGAAGTTTCGGACGCCCTTTTCGCGTTTCCGCGGAAACGTCTTCCGCGGGCGGCCGCGAGGTCCGAGCCCGGCCCCCGAAACCCGAACGGAACCCGGGGAACCGCGCCGACGCGAACTCGCGCGAACGCCGCGCGAGACGTTTTTCACCCGAAATTCGGGCGCGGGAAGGGCCCGGCGGGGCGGGGAAGGGCGCTTCGGGTCCCGTCCCCGGAGACCCGAGACCCAAAACCCAAAACCCAAAACCGAAGACCGCGCCCCGGCCGTCCCCGGAAATCCCCCGCCGGTCGTCCCCGAACGCCCGCGGCCGGCGAGCGGCCCGCGTCCGCGAACCCTTGAAATCAGCGGACGGGGCGACTCGACGCGGCGTTGGCGCTTTTCGCCGTCACCCCGGGATTGCCGCCGCGAGGCGAACCTCCGGCGGAGCCGCGCCCGAAACGTCGAGTCGGAAAGGCGCGAACGAACGGTGTCGCTTCGTCGCCGCTCCCCTAGGCGAAACCCGGGGGAAAACCCTTCCCCGGCATCGGTCCGGGCGCCGGCGGAAAAGAAGGGACCGTTTTCCCCGGGGGTCCCCCGAGAGCCGCGAGGCCGGTCGGACCGGCTATTTCTTTTCGGACCCCTCGTCTTTTTTGCCGAGGGATTTTAATTTTTCCTCCTCGTCTCTCCGAAAAAGCACCCCGAGCTCCTCATATTCCTCGGGCGGCGTTCCCGAGTCTTCGTATCTCCGAACCAAGCCGCGAACAATGCCGGCCAACCCTTCTTTTCTGTCGGGAATCGGCTCGGGTGTCTTTTTCTTGTCATCCGCCATGATACCGCTCCTTTCGGGGATTCTTTCCGCTCCCCGGTCGTCTTCGCCGGTGAGGGGACGCGCGGGGTAACCCCGCGTTCCCTTGCCGGCCGCGCGTTTGACGACGCGCCGGTTGGCGAAACGCGTCATCCTTTCGAGACGCGCTTCGCAATCACAATCTTTGTTCCCTCGAACATCGACGTCAAAAAAACCCTCCCCGCGGTTTCGTTTCCCCCGGCCTTTCGCGACAAAGCCCCGCGCGGCTCTCGCCCGCGGCGGGATTTTGGCGTTCGCGGCCGGCCCTTGACGGGTCTTTCCCGTCCGAATCGCCGGAAACGTTCGCGGCCCGCCGGAAGTCGGGGATTGACCGGGTCGCGAAGGCGGTCAAGGGATCGCCCGAGGGCGCCGCGACCGACGGGGCGCGGGCGGTTTCCCGCCGGTGTCCGGGCCGCCCGACGCGGACTTTACCCGTCGGACGGCGTTTCCGAAATGAGTCCGGGGAGTTTCCCGCGAGCCGGGCGACTCTCCCGCCGGACGCGAAAACGAAAAGGTCGGAGCCCGCGAGGTTGTCGTCAAGCTTCCGCTAAAGGCTTAAATAGAGTGCTTCCGGACATCGTCGGCCATTCCCGCGGAAGAAGCGCGGATTGATTTCCCGCCGCCGCTCGTTCCGGCGTCCGCCCCGCCGCCCGTCATCGATTTCCGCTTCAAGGCGATATGGTATCACGACGTCCCGCTTTGTCAAGCGATTTTCCCGTCCCCCAGGATTTTTTTTCGGGGAACGCGCCGTTTTCAAGGTCCCGGATGAGGCGCCGACGAGGTTTCCGCCCCGGCGCCCGCCTTCGAAAGATCGCCCGGCGTTCGTCGGCCGCGCGGCCATCGGGTTTGCGGCCGG
>JAITKT010000027.1 GCA_031278225.1 Deltaproteobacteria bacterium | reverse complement strand
GGGTTTGGGCATAGGGCAGGGGCTGGTGCACCACGCTCAGTAAACGGTGGGGGGGGGCCCCCCGCTGGGGGGGGGGGGGGGGGGGGGGGGGGGGGCACGGTGGGGTTCGGGGAGGCGGTTTTCGTCGGGAGAGTGAGCGAAAAAACGTCCGGATGGACGGAAAACCGCGGGGTCTTTCGGGTACGAATATACCTCATGAAGGCGGATCGGGGCAAGGCGACGAAAAAATCTCGCGGGGGCGGGCTCAAGGGGTTCATGCCCGCGAACCCGGGAACGGGATCCTTTCGGGAAAAGGGCGGGGGGTTTTTGGCGCGCCCGTTTCGCGAGAGTTCTCGCGGTCGGGGGAATTTTGACCCGCGACTCCGGAAAGATCTTGTTTTTCGGCGTTCCCGGGTCGGGCGACGGTCCCGGGCCCGGGCGGAATCGGCCCCGGTCCCTTGAAATCTTCTCTTTTTTGACCGGAGCGGCCGTTTTCGGAGTGTTATAATCTCAAAAAATCGGACCGACGCCGGGTCATGCGGCCCGGGAAGGAGGAAAACATGCGGGAACTTCCGGGAGATGGGCAAACCTTCGAGGACATCAGAACACGAAATCTTCTTTACGTCGACAAGACCAAATGGCTCTATCCGCTCGTGAAAAATCCGGGTTCATATTTTCTCGCCCGACCCTATGGTTTCGGAAAAACGCTCCCGGTGGGGGCTCTCCAAAAAATCTTGGAAGGCGAACGCGAGTTTCTGAAGGGCCTTTGGATCGACTCCCTGGATTACGATTTCGAAGAACATTCGGTGATTAAACTCACCATGCCCGGCGACCGCGAGAAATGGAGTGACTTCGCGATTTCCTTAGTCCGCGAGATTAAGGAAGAGGCCTCCTTCAAAAACGTTATCCCGTCCCGCGCGATAAAGTCCGGAGAGGACGCCGCCTCGCCGAAAGGAGTGTCGCCCGGGGATGTTCTGTGGGAACTGGTCAGCGCCCTTCGTCGCGGGTACGACGCACCCGTCGCGATTCTCATCGACGATTGCGACGCTCCGATTCGACGCGTTTTGGGAAACGGATACGAAGGCAGAAGAATTAGCGACATACTTCAAAGTTTCCATTCGCGCGTGAAAATCATGCGCGAGCGGGGAATGGTGAATTTCGTTTTCGTGACGGGCATTACCAAATTCGCTCGCTCCTTCGGTTTCCGGGGATTCGCCGATTACACCGATTTGACCATGGATTCCGAATTCAACGCCATTTGCGGGTTCACGCCCGAAGAATTCGAGAACCGGTTTCAAGCTTATTTGCCCGAAATTTTGGACCTCCGCAAATCCGAAGGTCTCATGCCGGCCGACGCCGACGCGGAATCCCTCATGAAAGAGATTGAGGATTGGTACGGCGGCTACTCTTGGGACGGGAAGAATCGGGTCCTGAATCCGTGGTCCGTCTTCCGGATGCTCCGCGCCAAGGAGCTCAAACCCCATTGGTTCAAAACGGGAAGCCAGAAATTCCTGGTCGAAGTCGCGAGGCGCGACGGACAAACGCCCGCGTTTGGCGAAACCGCCGAAATGGACGAGTGCGAATTCGACTCGGTGGATGTCGAAAAATTCAACCGGGACGCCCTGCGATTTTACGAGGGCAGTCTGACGGTCGACATGAAATCGTCCGACGGCCGATATTTTTTCAAGCGTCCCAACAAAGACGTCCGCCGCGCCATGGACGTTAAAGTCCCCGGCTTTTCGCCGGACAAAAAGAACGAAAAAACCTTAAACTGATTCGGGGAACGAATCCGAAAGGCGTCCCGGGGCTTCCTCCGGCGACGGGTTCAAAGCCCGAGCGTCGGGTTTGAATTTTCGGCCGTTCGCGTCTCCTTTGAGTTTGGCCGCGCGCCGGTCAAACAGTTCCCCGGAAACGCGTCGTTTTTTTTCTCGGGGCCGGTTCCGTTTCGTCCGCCGCATTGATGAACCCGCTGAAATCCAAAGCCAACGAATCCGAATCGTCAATCGGAAAATCGACGTCGCTCTCTTCGGCGATTTCGCCGCGGGCGCGGGATCCGCGGACCCGGGTGGTTTTCGATTCGCGTTTCGTCGCGACGGGTCCGGCGGGATTATTATGTCGTCACGTCGCGCGCGGCGCGAAGCGCCCCGTTTGGGATTGAAAAACCGCGGGCCCTCGTCCGTCGCGGTATTCTTTCGGGTCGGGATTTTTGTCGGGTCCGCGGGCGGGCGACGTCCGCCGGGTTCGCCCGCGGGACCTCAGGTCCTCCCGGGCGGGAGAACCAGCCGGATGTTCGCGACGCGCCATTCCCTCAGGGCGTTTTCCCTCTCGAGGGTGTTCATCTCCTGGGAACTGAGGAGCGCGTCCAGGAACCGGGCCGGGTGGTGGGCCTTCAGGTAGGCCATGCGGTAGGAGTTTAAGGCGAGGGTGACGGCGAGGCTCTTGGAGGGGGACCGGGCCGCGTAGAAGAGAATCTTCTCCCAGAAATCGAAGGCGAAGCTCAGAAGATGGCCGTTGGCCTCGGCGAGGGAAAGAAAGACCCTCTTGAGGGTGTTGAGCTCGTAGTACTCCCGGGTGACGTTGGCGTTGTTTATTTTCCTCAGGAGGAGGTCGGCCTTGGCCGTCGATTCCCCGGTTATGACGCTCACGCACTCCACCAGCTGCTCCTGGTAGAGCAGGAAGCCGCAGGTGCCGGCGAGGACCTTGTCCAGGGAGGGGTGGGGGGCTTCCGCGGGCTTTTCCATGATGCGGTGCGTTATGTAGGTGGCGGTCTTTTTGTGGGGGTCGGCCAGCTGGGGGTGGGTGGCTCTCAGGGCCACGAGGTCGTCGAAACGGAGGTTCCGGATTTCGTTCAGTCTCACGGACCTGCTTTCGAAGAAGGGGATCCCGTGGGTGTTGCCGGCGGTCAGGAGGGCGAAGGTCTCCTCGTCGTCCAGGGGTATGTTCGCGAGGTCAAGGGGATGCCCGGCGTTTTCCGCGGCCCGGAGGACCTTGGCCTGGAAGGAAAGGAGTTTCTGGGGAAAGACCTCGAAACACAGAAGGCCGTTTTCCTCCACCCCGAGCTCGTCGTACTGCACCACCGTTATGGGGGTCCTGGCGCACACGGAGTTGAAGTCCGCGAAGAGGGGGATGGAGTCGCGCAAGAGCCTGGGGCTCACCACCAGACTGTGGAGATTGGCCGCGGCGTGGCGGGGGAGGTCCTCCAAGAGGAGACAGTACTCTATTATCTTCCCGATGGTGGGGTTTTTCTTGGCCCTGTCCTTGATGAGGCTTATTTCCCGAAGCGCCATCTCGATGGAAATGGAGGAGTGGGTGGGGAGCATGCCGCAGAGGTCGTCGGTTTCCTTCAGGGGAAGACCGAAGATCCTCCCCACTTCGCGCACGAGGGTCCTGCCCTTCAGGTAACCGAACTCCAGCCCGTGGGCCGCGAAGTGGGAGCCCCCGTAGGTGTCGCTTATGTAATTCACGATCTCCTCGACCTTCTCCGAGGGCGCCTCGATCGCGATGGAGGGAAAGTCCCGGGCCTCGACGTTCAAAAAGGACTCGAACATCAGTCCCCGTTCCACGGGGTCTATGTCCGTGATCCCCAGGACGTGGCAGACGAGGGAGGAGTGGGCCGAACCCTTCCCCGGGCCGGTCAGGATTCCCGAGTTTTTGGCCTTGTTCACGTAATCCGCCACGACCAGGATGTACTGGGCCGCCCCCGCCTTGAAAATGGCCTCCGTCTCTTCCCGGATCCGCGACTTGTAAATGGCCATGAGGTCCTGGTCCGGTTCCCCGCCCCCGGCCCGTTCCCTGTCGCCCATGGCCTTGAATTTGGCCTCGAGGCCTTCCCGGACCATCTTGAGGAAAAAATCGTCCAGCTTCACGCTGTAGTCCTCGGAGTTCTTGGTGTTTTCCCCTATGTCGGGCCGCGGGGCCTGAAAGAATCTCCTGGTCGGGAAGTCCAGCTTGGTGTTTTTGGCGATTTCGACGGTGTTGGCCAGGGCCTCCGGGTATTTTTCGGCGAAAGAGCTTTCCATCTCCTCCGCGCTCTTGAAGTGCTTATCCCCCTCTTTCGAGAGCGGGGTTTCCCCGTCGAAAGCCAAGGGGAGTCTCGTGCGTATGGATTTCAGGACCTCGAAGGCGCTCTGGTCGGATTTTCTGAGATAAAAGCACTCGTTGCAGCAGACGAGGGGGAGTCCCAGGAGGGAGGCCAGCCTCGCGAGCTCGGCGTTCAGTTCCTTCTGGTGGGGGAGGCCGTTGTCCACGAGTTCCACGTGGAAACGTCCCGGGAAGATCCGGGCGTAGGTCCTCGCCCTTTCCCTCGCGAGGGCGAAGTCCCCGTTTTGGACGAGCCTCGGGATCTCCCCGCGTTGTCCCGCGGAAAGCGCGACCAGTCCCTCCCCGTGGGGTTTCAGGAGGTCAAGGTCCACCCTGGGATGATGGAAAAAGCCCTCGGTGTTGGCCCTCGCGGTGAGTCTGGTGAGATTTCGGTAACCTTTTATGTCCTTCGCGAGAAGAATTATGGTTCCCGGGTTTTCCCCGGGCTTCTGGGTCTTTCTCCCGTTCGGCGCCACGAAGGTCTCGACCCCTATTATGGGTTTTATCCCCTCCTTGACCGCTTCCTTGTGAAAGTTCCACGCCCCGAACATCTGCCCCAAATCCGTCAGGGCCACGGCCTCCATGCCCATGGCTTTGGCCGTCCGGACCAGATCGTTTATTCTGATCGTCCCGGCCATTATGCTGTAAGACGAGCGCACGTGCAGATGAACGAAAGACATGGGTTTGCCCGGGTTTGAGGTTTCCCGCGGGGCCGGAACGGATCGGCGGGACTGGGTTCCGAGAAAAAGGGGGTTTGAGGGTCCGTTGACGGTCTCATTATACCTTAAAACGCCCCCGACGCGCGGGCCGGCGGGGAAAAAAAGGAAAGAAACCGAAGATTTCGCGCGAAAAACGAGGGGAAGGCCCCCGTCAAACGCCGGGGAAGTCCCCGCGGGCCCGATTCGTTAAGCACGAGTCGTGCCGGATAACGGAGGTCGGTCGCGGGAAGAATCGGGTTTGACGGGTGTCGGGGGACGGGGCGGGGTCGGCGGGAAATCCGGCGGGGGCGGGAAAACGGACGAACCCCCGGGGATCGGAAAGCGGGGCGGGAGGAAAGACCCTCGACGGACCGGGGAAAACCCCTTCGGAAAACCCCATGGAAAAGGGGGGGATAAGAAACGGGAGAAGCTTCCGGAGAAGCTCAAGGAGAAGAGGAAATTCGGGGCGGGCCTCGGGGTCGCGCGGGTTTTCGCGACGGACGACCCGGGGGACCCGGGGCGAAAGGCCGGGCGGCCGAAAATTAATAAGATCGACCAAAAAAACAAGTTAAAATTTCGTCAAATCACGGGGAAAAGAAGCGTCCGACGGGTGACAAAAGGGAGAGGCGCGAAAATTAAAAGAAATGCCTTGTGGAAATAATTTTCGGCCGCGGAAAAAAACCGTTCCGCGACGACAATGACGCCAAAATTCGACGGGGAAGGTCCCGACGTTTTCAGGGGAGTCGGAAAGCTCGGGGGTAACGGCTCGGGGAACGGGGAGGACGAAGGGGGGAAACGATCGGGGAGAGGGGGGGCGTGAAGGGAGGCGGGAAGTGCGGTGAGAAGGGCCGGGAGAGAAGACGCCTTTCGGGCGCGCGAGCGCAAAAGGACCGCGTCGGCGCGCGAACTTCGGAACGCGGTGTCGCCGACCGGCCCTTCTGGGCCGCTTTGGGGCCGCCTTCGA
>JAITKT010000418.1 GCA_031278225.1 Deltaproteobacteria bacterium | reverse complement strand
TTCCTCCCGGGCCTTCACGTGCCCGGCGTCCGCGGCTTTCCTGAGCCAGCTCTCGCCGGCCTTCCTGTCGGGATTGACCCCGAGGCCCCGGAGATGGATGGCGCCCATGAAATACATGGCCTCCGGGAGGCCCTCGTCGGCCACTTCCTTTATCATGGCGAAACCCCGGGGGAGGTCCGGGGGAACGCCGTAGCCGTTCAGGAGCATGAGGCCCGCGTAGAGGACGCACTTGGGTTCCTTTTCCCTCGCCCCCTGCTCGAAATACTCGTAGGCCCGGACGTGGTCCCTCGCGACCCCCATGCCCTGGAAATACATGAGCCCCAGTTCGTAGTGGGCCTCCCGGGTCCCGGCCCGGGCCGCCCTCTGATACCACTCCATGGCGAGGGCCCGGTCCCTCTTGACCCCGTGGCCGTAGAAATAGAGGAGCCCCAGGTTGAGCATGGCCTCCCCCACCCCTCCCTCGGCCCCCTTTTTGGAGTACTCGAAGGCCTTCGCGTGGTCCCGCTCCGTGCCCAGGGCCCGGAGGTGCATGGTGCCGAGATTGGCGGCGGCCCCGGGGAGTCCCTTCTCGTGGGCGGCGCGGAAGAGGGCCAGGGCCTTTTCGTGGTCCTTCGGGACCCCCCTCCCCTCCAGGTACACGAGGCCCAGCTCGAAGGCCGCGAACTCGTTTCCGGCCTCGTTCGCGCTTTTGGAAAGCCAGTGGATGCCCTCCTCCGGGTCCGCGGGGAGGCCCAGGCCCTTAATGTAATGAAGACCCAGGAAATACTGGGCCCTCCCGTGTCCCTTGAGGGAGGCCTTCTTGAAATACTCGAGGGCGGTCAGGGGGTCCCTCGGAACGCCCAGGCCCTCCTCGTACATGAGACCCAGGTGAAATTCGGAGTTGGCGTCCCCGTCCATGGCCGCCTTCTCGAACCATTCCCTGGCCTCGAGATAGTCCAGGGCCGCGCCCTCCCCGGTGAAGAGCATGAGCCCCACGTTGAAGCGGCTGGCCGGATCGCCCTCGGCCGCCGCCCTCTTGAACCAGGCGAAGGCCTTTTCGGAGTCCGCCTTGGTGCCGTGACCCCCCAGGCACATGAGCCCCGCGTTGTACTGGGCGGTCTTGTTTCCCCCCTCGGCGGCCCTCTCCAGCCATTTGAAGGCCTCCCGGGGGTCCGCCTCCACCCCGTAACCGTGGAGGTACATCCTCCCCAGGTCGGCCTCGGCCATGGGATGCCTTCTTTCCGCGGCCTTGCGCAGCCATTTCAAGGCCTTCCCGTAGTCGAGGTCCGCGATGCTCCCCTCGAGGTAGACCTTTCCCAGGATGTACTGCCCGTCCAGGCAGTCCCCCATGGCGGACTTCTCGATCCAGGAGAGGGCCAGCCCCGTGTCCGCCGGGACCCCCTCCCCCAGATAGTAGAGCTTCCCGAGGACGCACTGGGCCTCGGCGTGACCGGCCTCGGCCGCCTTGATTATTTTGAGTATCTCCTCTTTTTCGGAGGCTGTCATGAATTCTCTTTTCGCGTCGATTCGGCCCCTCCCCCCCTCGGGCGGCCCCCCGCCCGCGGGCGGGAACCGGGTTCTTTTCCGTCCTTCGGGGGAAAACGGAAAAAAAAGAGAGACGTCGGCGGGGCGGTCTCGGATTGTCGGATTTTCGGCTCGCGGGGCGGAAGAGGGGAAAGAAAGCGGTTGTTCCAGATTACCGGATTTTAACCAAAAAAAAAGAGTTTTTCAAATCGGAAAAAAACCGAATCCGGAACCGCGGGCGCGTTCCCGGGTCCCTTCGCCCCCGCGGCCAAACCCCCCGCGCCGCGCCCGGGGCGGCCCGGGGCCCTTCCCCCGGGCTTCGCGGACCCTTCACCGACCCTTCCCGAACCTTTCCCGCCGGGGGAAAAAACCCCTTCGCGTTCCCGGACGATCCCCGAAACTCCCCGGATTTCCCATGGGGCCGGGCTCCGGTCTTCTTCCGGCGCGTACCCGGGCCCGCGCCCACCCGGGCCCGCGCCGACCCGCGGAACGGCGCGTTTCGAAAACCTTACCTTTTCCGAACGTGTTTTTCACCTTTCCCCCCCGCACCCGAAAACAATCCGCGAAAGCGTCCCGAAACGGCCCCGGACAATCCCCGGAAAAGCCCCGACGGATCCCCGGAAGATCCCCCGACCTCGCCGCTTAGAACGAAATCCCGAAAAATGCTATAATTCGCGCGGGCGAACCCGGGGAAAAATCCGGGTTTCGGGCCCCGCGGGGCCCTTTTCCGCCCGGGCCGGGTCTTTTTCCGGGCCGGTTTCCGAGGGTCGGTTTCCGAACCGGTCGCGGAGGGACCCCGAACCGGAAAACGACCGTTCCCCATCAAAGGCGAGTCATGTCACAAAAGAGAAAAAAAAGATCCAAGGAGCGGAGGGCCATCTACCTCCTGCCTAACCTCTTCACGACATTCAGTCTTTTCGCTGGTTTCCTGAGCATGGTCTCGTCCATGCAGGGGCGCTTCCAGTTGGCGGCCTGGGCCATACTCGCGGCCTCGCTTCTGGACACCCTGGACGGCACCGTCGCGAGGATGACCAACACCACCAGCCGCTTCGGGACCGAATACGATTCCCTCTGCGACCTCCTGTCCTTCGGGGCGGCCCCGGCGGTCCTGGTCTACCAGTGGGCCCTGAAACCCTCCAAGCTCGCCATCGCGGAGGTCCTCGCGGACGAGAAGACCTTTTCCCTGGGCATGGTGGTGGCCTTCATATTTCTCGCCTGCGCGGCCCTGCGCCTCGCGAGATTCAACGTCTCGGCGGGCCAGAGGGACCCCGGCTTCTTCCAGGGTCTTCCCTCCACGGGGGGGGCGGCCATCATGTCGGCCATGGTCCTGTGGCATTTCAGGCCCGCGGCCGTCCCGGCCGCGGAACCAAACCACCTCTTCGTCCTCTGCGGCACCCTGGCAATCGCCTTCCTGATGGTCTCCACCCTGGACTACTTCAGCCTCAAGAACAAGCTCATCACCAAAAACAACCATCCCTTCGAGACCCTGGTCTTGATCATCCTCATCCTCGGCGCGGTCATCATCAAGGCCAAGACCCTCCTCCTCCCCATCGCGATCGTTTATCTCGCCGCGGGTCCGATCGTGACCCTGGTGAGGAGAAGAAGGAAGGCGGGGGCCCCCGGGTCCGAGGACCCCGGGGCCCCCGCCCGGGGGGATCCCGAGGGGACGCCCGAAAAAACCGACGCCCCCGCGAGCCCCTCGAACTCCGTTAGCCCCCTCGAGGACGGCGGCGCCGCCGCCCCCCGCGAAAAGGACTGACCCCGGGCGTGAAAACGGTTTTGGCCATCGCGGGAATCCTCGTCCTCTCGGCCCTCCTCGCGGCCCGGATCGCCGGACGCCGGAAAAAGAAGCCCGAACCGCTCCCGCGGCCCCTCGTCGGGACCCGCAGACAGAACTTCCGGGAGGCCGGAAGACCCGAAGGGAAAAAAGGCCGGGGCGGCCTTCGGGGCCGGGCGGTCCCGGTCCTCGCGGCGCTCCTGGTCGCGCTCTGGATCGGGCTCTCCCTCGCGAATTTCGGGGGAGGCGAAAACGCCCCCGCCCTCTCCTCCCCGGGCCCGTCGGGAGCGGAGACCGACCCGGTTCCGGGAGACCCCGGGGACCCCGCGGACGACGCCCCCTCCCCCTTCATCTCGGTGAAGATAGATCCCCCGCCCGCGCGGGTGGAAAACCCCCTGGTCTTCGAGATCCCCAAGGAAGGGAACGCGGACGCGGAAGGCGCGAACGCCCCGGACCAAACGAACGCCCCGGACGGCCAAGGCTCCGGAGCCTCCCCCGGATCCGCGGACCCCGCTTCCCCGGACTTTTCCCCCGAACCGGAAAAGGAACCCTCCCCGATCCTCGGGAACGCCCTGGAACTCTCCCCGGTCATAAGCCGCATGGAACCCGTGGGAAGGGCCCTCGACCCCGAAAATCCGGTGCCCAAAGCGCTTCCCGCCGTGCCCCCCAAGAAGGACGGGGAGGAGAAACCCGGGCCCAGGCTCGTGGCGCCGCCCAAACGGGAAGCGCCCCCTCCGAGGCCGCCGGGGGCCGGGGCCGCGGCCAACAGGCGCTACACCATCATCGTGGGTTCTTTCACCAAAGAGGAAAACGCGGCGAAAATGGTCAGAAAACTGGAGTCCGAGGGGCTTCCGGGGGAAGTGGTGCCCGTCACGAACGACGGACAACCCTGGTTTCGGGTCATGAGCGGGGTCTTCGAGGACAGGGAATCCGCCGAGGCCTACCGCAGGGAGCTCAGGCGGAAAAACATCTCCGACACCCCTTACGTGAAAGTCCTCTGAATCCCCCCCCTCCCTCGGGCAAAGTCCCCCGGGGGGGGCCTTTCGTCGTCTTTTTTTTCCTTTTTTCTTTTTTCGTCTCCGAAAGCGCCGTCGCCATCGCCATGCGGGAACTCCACACCTCGGAAATAGCCCGACGCCTCGGGGAGGCCTTCCTCGAAACCTCGAGGTCGCTCCCCGCGAAGGTCCTCCGCGACCTCAAACGGGCCCTCGCGGAAGAGCCTTCCCCCGGGGCGAGAAACATTCTTTCCGTGATCTTGGAAAATCAAGCCGTCGCGACGAGGGAGGGGATCCCCCTCTGCCAGGACACGGGACTCCCCCAGATAAAGATCCTCCTCGGCTCCGGGGTCGCGCTCTCGGGGGCCCCCTTGAAAGAGGTCCTGGAAAAAGAGGTGCGCGGGGCCCACGCGAAGGGATACCTTAGGAAATCCGCCTGCCATCCCGTGACGAGGGAAAATCTCCTGAACGACATCCCCGTGCCCCTGGACGTGGAAACGGTCCCGGGGGACGGGGTTTTGGTGTTCCACATGTCCAAGGGCGGGGGCTGCGACAACAAGAGCCTCCTCTTCCGTCTTCCCCCCACCGCGACCAAGGGGGAAATAATCGCGGCGGCCGCCGAAGCCGCGGTGGCGGCCGGTCCCGACGCCTGTCCCCCCTTTTACGTCGGGGTGGCCGTGGGCGGAACCGTCGTTTCCTGCCCCTCCCACTCGAGGGACGCCCTCTTCCGGCTCCTCTCCGACGACCCCCGGATCCCGCCCCCCTCCCCGGAAGAAAGGGAGCTGGCCCTCGCCATAAAGGAACTCGCGAACGAATCCGGACTCGGCCCCATGGGGGTGGGGGGAAAGACGACGGTTCTGGATCTGGCCGTCGCGATACGCCCCGCGCACATCGCGTCCCTTCCCGTGGCCGTGAACGTCTGCTGCCACAGTTTCAGGGGAGGCGCGTTTTTTCTCTGAGCCCGGGGACCCCGCGCCCGAACCCGCGAACCCCCCGCGAACCCACCGTCATTCCGCCTCCGATTCTTCCCCTCCCCCTTCGCTTTCCCCGCCGTCCCCCTTTTCTTCCCGTTTCCCCTCCGATTTCCTTTCCGTCTTCCCCTCCGATTTCCTTTCCGTCTTCCCTTTCGCTTTTCCTTTCGACTGCCTTTTCGCTTTTCCTTTCGATTTCCGTTTCGATTTCCTTTTCCAGGGACACAGCCACCACTCCAGAAAATTCGCGAGCTCGAAAAACGCGGCCCCGAAAAGGCTCATGGCGATGATGGCGCTCCACATCCTCTTGAGGTCCATGGCGCCCCAGGCGTCGAGGATCGCGTATCCGAGGCCCTTGTCCGTCGCGAAGGTTTCGGCGACGAAGAGAACCGAGACCGCGGTGCCCGAGGCGAGCCTCAGGGAGGAAACGGCCGCGGGAAGGGCCTCGGGGATCAAAACGTGCCGGGCGAGGGAGAGGAAACGCCCCGGGCCCCCGCCCTTTCCGGCCGAGGCCCAAAGCGTTTCGAAGGTAACCGCGGCCGAGGGGTCCGCGTTTCTGACGGCGTCCCTCACGACGACCAAAATTTGGTAAGTCGTCGCGAGGGCTATGACGACGGTCTTGGGGAGGTCCCCCATGCCGAAGAGGATCAAAAAAACCGGAAGAAAGAGAACCTTGGGCACGGGATAAGTCAAAAACATCGGGGGCGCGAGAAAGCCGTCGATTTTTTCGGAATGGCCCATGAGGATCCCCAGGGGGAACGCCACGAAAAAACCGAGGGCGAGACCCGCGGACAACCGCGCGAGGGAGCGGAGGGCGTGGGAGAGAAAGTCGGGGTCGGAAAGGCGCCCGAAGAAATCCCGAAGCACCTCGACCGGAGCGGGAAGGACGAAGGGACCGAAGCGGAGGGAGAGCGCCAGCCAAACGAGAAGAAGGCCCGAGGCGGCGAGCGCGTAGCGGATGATTTTCCCCCGAAAACCCAAACGAATCCCTCCGCAGGAAAAAAAAAATTCGCGAAAACCCTAAGGGGCTTTTCGGGCCCCCGCTTCCGCCAGGGCTTCCCTCACCTCGCGGACGAGGCGGAAAAAGGTTTCCCCCCGCCCCGGGTCCCGCTCTTTCCCGCGGGGGTTTCTGACCAGGCGGACCGGCCTCGCGGGGCTTCCCCCCAAAACGAGCACCCCGTCCCCCAAAAAAACGGCCTCCTCGACGTCGTGGGTGGCGAGGATGAGGGTGGGACGACGGGAGCGCAGGAGCTCCGAAAGAAAGTCCTGGAGCTTTTCCCTGGTCAGGGAATCGAGGGAAGAAAAGGGCTCGTCCAGGAGGATCAGGTCCGCCCCGGCGATCAAGGCCCTTCCCAGGGCGATCCTCTGCCTTTCCCCTCCGGAAAGCTCGCGCGGGAGGCGATCCCCGAGCCCCGCGAGACCCAGTTCCCCGAGCATGGCGTCCGCCGCGGCCCTCCTCTTTTCCCTCGTCTCGCCCGCGAGAAGGAGGGGGAGCTCGAGGTTTCGGCGGGCGGTTTTCCAGGGGAAGAGCCCGGAATCCTGGGGGACCATGGCCTTTTTGGCGGAAGGGGGCTCGATCCGGACGAAACCTCCGGAGACGGTTTCGGGAGCGAGCCCGAAAACGGCGTTCAGAAGACTCGTCTTTCCGGACCCCGAGCTCCCCACCGCGGAAAGGGTCTCCCCGGGGGAAAGCTCGAAGCTCACCCCCTCGAGAACGTTTCCCTCCCCGCGGTCAAGGCTCAGGTCCCCGACCAAAACCCGGGCGCCCCGGGGTTCGGGACGGGTTCCGGCGGGGTCGGAAAGAGGCCGGTCCCCGGGCTCCCCCCTCACTCCCCGGCCCGCCACGTCGCGTCCTCCCAGGAGGGGGCCCGGAGCCCCCCCGTATTCGCCTCGCCCGCCAAAACCCCGATGCCCGCGAGATACGCGAGATACCTTTCGTAAAGGGCCCGGTCGGGCAGGGAGTCGGGAAGTTTCGCGGGGTCGAAGGCCGGAAGGACGTAAGTGTCCGTAAGGTCCGGGGGTATGAGGTTGTGTTTGGCCATGAGCCCCAAGCCCTCCCCCGGGTTTTCGTTTATCCACGCGACCGCGTCCCGAATCGCCTCCCGGAAGGCGATTACCGTTTCGTCGGGGAGGTCCCCCCGGAGGGCAACGACGGCCAGGGGCATGTCAAGGCCCCTGTCGTCCGCCAAAACCTTTCCCCCGGCCCTTTCCGCGACGGAGAGCATGGGTTCCGGGATCAGGGTCGCGGCCGCGCGATCGGAGAGAAGAAGCTGCATCCTTACCGGAATCTTTCTCACGTCCTTCTTTTCCATGTAATCCGGGGGAAACCCGAGGTCCTCCCAAAAAACGTCCGCCAAGAAGTCGGTTATGGTCCTCCTGGCGACGAGGAGGTCCTTCCCCCGAAGGTCCGCGAGGGAGAGACCCGCGTTTCCGGGAGAGGTGACGAGACCGAAGACCCTTTTTTCGGGGTCCGTGCGGGAGGTCGCGGCCACCGCCCTGAAATCCTTGCCCGAGGCCCTTTGGACGATGACGGAAATGATCTCGCAGAAATGACCGTCCAATTCCCCGGACATGGCGACCGCGTCCTTTTCCGGGGCGCTTTGAAAGGTCACGAGCTCCACCGCGAGACCCCGCTCCCGGAAGAAGCCCTTTTCCTTCGCCCCGATGAGAAGGATGGTGTCGGCCACGGGAAGAAGCCCGAATTTCAACGGGACTTCGTCCGCGCCCGCGCGCTCCGCGGGACCCGTCCAACCCCCCGCGAAAAAGACGCAAAACGAAAAAAAGGCGAGAACCGGTTTGAAAACGTGTTTTCCCCGCAAGCGCGCGTTCCTCCGCGATTCGGCCGCCCGGGCGTTCGATCGGAACGTTCGATCGGGACGTCGGGGGCCTTTTCGAAAAAATTATTTTACAACACGGAAGCCGCGGTTTTCAAAGGCTTCGCCCGAAAACCCCGAAAAATGGCGAACGGGGGGGAATTCGAAAACGCGGAGAAGCTTCGCGCCTCGAGGAAAAAAACCGTTTCGGGAAAAGAGTCCCGTCTTTTTTCCCGGGGACGAAAGAAAAAGAGGAAAAGACAAAAAAAGATCCGTTGGCGAGCGGGCGTCCGTGCTTTCGGGCTTTCGGGATCCCAAGAGGGAAAAGCGCCCCGTTTCCCGGCCTCCCGCTTCCCACCCACTCCCCCCCGCTCCCCTCTCCCCCCCGCCCCGGGCGCCGCGGGG
>JAITKT010000415.1 GCA_031278225.1 Deltaproteobacteria bacterium | reverse complement strand
GCCTTTCGAAGCCCTGGGAGCCGGGGAATCGGACGAGGTCTTCGCCTCGGTCTTCGCCTTAAGGGAATCGTCGTTTTCCGGGCTTTCCCCCGTTTCGCCCGTTCCCCCGCGGTCCCTCGAAACGGTCGAAGCGGCGGGAGAGTCGGCTTCGACGGGAAAAATCGTTATCCGCAAGCCCTCCAGGAGGGTGTCCGGCGGTTTTTCCCCGACAAGGTCGTCGATGGCCGATTGTTTTCCGGGAACTTTCGCGGGGGTCATTTTGCCTCTCGCGAGGGAGGCGGTTATCTTCGCGCCTTCGGAAACCAGTTCCGGGGAGCGGACGATTCTCTCTTCCGCCCCGAGTCCCAGGAAGAAGGCCTTGAGGCTCCCCGGGGCGTCGGCGTTTTCCTTCGAGAACTCCGGTTCTTTGAGGACCAGGGCCTTCAGGAAAACCCTTTCGAATTTGGCTAAAGAGGCCTCGGGTTTCGAGACGGCTCCCGTCGGGCTCGCGGCGAGATTGGAGATGACGAGCTCCCGGGCCCCGAGGTTTTTCAAAAAACCGGGAGGGCCTTTGGGATTGTCGGGGGGAGAGTCGCGGAGGCGGAGGTCTTTCAATTCCAGGGAATCGATTAGGATCTCGTACGCGGTCCCGTCGATCGCGGGTTCGAAACTCACTCCCTCGAGGATGACCCGGGAGGCGAGCGTCGTCCCCTTTTCCCCCGGGGCGAGGTCAGGGGAAAGGGAGAGCTTTTCCAGGGCCATGGGCATCAGCGGCTCCGCCACGGTGATGGTCGCCACCCTCACGGGACCCGGATGGAAATCGGGGTCGAAGTTTCCGTTGTTGAAATTCAGGATGACGTTCTTCGCCCCGAAGGATCGGGTTTTGAGTTCGAAGAAGGTCTTTTCCGCGGAAAAGCCCCCTTTCCCGAAGATCTTCTCGAGACCCAGCCGCACCGAGGTCGTTCCCTCGTCTTTCATCTTTTCGCGGACGAAGACGAGAAAGGAGAGGACCGCGACGGCCACGACGACGAAAGAGATTAACGCGGCCTTGAGTTTCATGGGAGCGGAAAGGGCATTTCGGGAACTCGCGGGTTTTCGGGGAGGCTTCGTTCGGTTTTATTTGGAGTCCCCGGGAATCACCTTGTATTTGGGGCAGGAGAAGCCGTCGGGGTGTTTGGGGCAGACCCAGAACTCCGTCTTTCCGATTTGGACCCTCTTGTAATAAGTGTGGCCGTCCTCGAGGCAGACGGGGGGATTCAAAAAGGGCCAGCGCTCGGAGACGGGTCTCGGTCTCTTGTGGTTGGGGCAGGCCTCGTTCAGGCACCCGAGCTTCAGGGAATTGGTGTCCCCGAAGTCCCTCAAGCGACTCCGGTTTATGAGGACGAAGGACCAGCCGCAGACGGGACAGTTCCTGAAGGACGCGGTCCCGAACTTTTTCTCCAGAAGCGGGAGCTGGAAGATCTCGGAAAGGGTTTTCGAGGCCTTGGGGAGGGTTAAGGAGCGGACGGAATTCCCGAAGCCCCGGGTGTTCGCGGCCCCGTCCGAATGACCCCAGGAGAAGTGGGCGTTGTCGATGACGCACATGAATCCCGGAAATCCCCGGGAGAGTATCACCGAGGCCCCGGATATCCTCAGACCCCTTATCGCGGCCCCGGGGTATTCCCGCTCCGATTCCGGGGGAAGTTCGGCCAAGGCCGTCACCTTCACGCCCCTCCTCAGGGCGGAATGGAAGAGGGGGGCCGCGGAGGGCCACCAGGCCGCGGTCATGGCCGGAAGAACCGCGAAGACCTCCTCCTTGGCCTTTTCCAGGGCCTCCCGGAAGGGCACCTCGCGGATCCCCTTGAAACGGGGGTCGAAGCGGACCCTGTCCGTCGCCTGGGCCCACAGCGAACCCAAGGGGCCCTCGGGGGGAAGGCCCTCCAGTTTTTCCTCGCTCCCCACGATGGCGATGGCGCCTTCCGCGAGGGAGAGCGCTCTTATCAGGTTTCTCGATCCGAATCTTCCCTTGGCCCAGGGGTGTCCCGCGTGGGGCTCGACGTAGGCCGTGTCCAGAATCACCAGGGGCACCTTGGGAAAGTTCTCGAAGTCCTTGGGTTCCCCGGCGAGGATCCTCTTGTGCCCGTCTTTCGCGAGGTCTTTTAACATCGCCCGGGCGAGTTTGGCCTGGGAGGGGGAGGGGGTGAGGATTATCGCGTCTATGGGATCGCCCTTGTCCCCGTCCCCGCGTCCGTCCCGGGCGCGGATTCGCTCCCGTTCCCGTTCCCGCTCTCTTTCGCGCTCCCGCTCCCGATCCCTTTCGATGGTCCCGCGCGCCTGGCCTTTCGGATCCCTTTCCGGGAGCCTGTGGATGAAGACGGTCTTGTCCGCGTCCGGGTGTTGTCTCGGGAAAGTTCCGTCCCGTTCGGAGCCGGGGCGGAATCGGGCGGCGTTCGCCGGGGCTTCGCGGGAAGCGTCTTTTGAAGCGTCGCGGGAACCGCCGCGAAATCCCCGGGAATCGAAGATCCCCGTTCTTCCGGGGTCCCGGGTTTCCGCCCCGCGCGCGGTGACGAAGGGGGAAAAGTCCGGGTCCCGGGCCTCGGAAAAGCTCAAGGCCAGTTTCACGGAGGTTATGGCGGTCACGGGGGAAACGGGTCCCGTCTCGAAGGGGGCCCTCAGGGCGAAGCCCTCGGGTTCGATCGCGGGGCAGCGGGCGACGCCGGCCCGGATGTTCAGGGAGGCCAGGGCCTCGTGGAGGGAGGGACGGGGTTTCAAGGCCGGATGGCCGTCTTTGTCCCTCACGAGGATCGCGGGGCCCACGTCTCTTTTCGGGAACTCCTGGGACTCCCTTCGCGGGTGCCAGGGTGAGCTTCGGGACCCGAGGAAGGTCGTCCAGGCCGGGACCCCGGTCTCCGGGTCCTTCGGGGCGGGGGCGGTCCAGGCGACGGCCGAAAAATCCCCGAGGACGACGAAACGCTTTCTCGCGAAGACCGATTTCCGGAGGAGGGCCTTTCTGGCGTCGTGGGTGGCCATGGGGGGAGCCGCGATTATGACGTTGTCGAATTCGGTCCCCTCGGGAAAGAGGGAATTCTCCGAAAAATTTCCCCGCGCGAGAAAGGTCCCGATGGAGGCGAGTTCGTCGCCCTCGAGGGGTCTCGCGGGGTCGAGGGAGAGGAGCCTCGCGAGATTTCCCGTCTTGTTTTTGAGGACCCCGGCCTCGCTCCTCACGCTTTCCAGCCGTTCCCCGATTTCGTCGGGGGACGGAAGGCGTTTCGCCCTTTCCTTGGTTTCGAGAAGCTCGTCCTTGAGGGTTCTGGCCTCCCTTATGAAATCCTCCCTTTCCCTCCTCGCCTGACCCTCGTTTTTTTCCGCGAGGGCCAATTCCCTTTTGGCCTTGAGCTCGTTCGCGGAAAGGGCTTTTTTGGCGTTTTTGGAGGTCAAAAGACCGCTTATGCCGCCCCGGCTTTTCTCGAGGGAGTTTCTCGCGTCCTCGTAATCCGAAAGCGCCAAGGCCAGTTTGTGCTCCGCGAGGAACCAGTCGTTTTCCCTCGAGGCCGTTTCCTCCCTCAAAAAATTAAGGTTGTTTTCGAGGGTGGCGAGGCTTCTGTGGACGAGGAGCCGGGCCCGGAGCTCTTCCTCGGTTTTTTTGAGGACTTCCTCCTTGTCCCGCAAAAGGCTCAGTTCCTTCGCCCTCTTGAGGTTCAGTTCCTCCCTGCGGGTCCTGATCGAGGCCTTGGAAAGGGTTTTCCGGACCAGCGGTTCCGGGCAGACGAAGGGAATGTTTTCGTCCAGGAAGGCTTCCCCGAGGGCGAGAAAGTCCTTTTCGACGCGGCAGGCGAAAAGGACGGTTTCGGTTTTCGGGAGTTTGCGCGCGACCTTCAGGAGGCTTTCGACGAAGTCCCCGGGAAGGGCCCAAACGAACGACAGGCCCGTCGGGTGCGCGGTCTCGGCGTCGAGGGGCCTCCATTGTCCGTCCCCGCGGTCCCCGTCGTCTTTGGCGGTTTCCGGCGTTTCGGGCGTTTCGTCGTCGAGGGCCCCGGAGGCCGCGAGGAGCCACCCGGACGCCGGGTCCGCGAAAAGTTTGGCCCCGGGGAGGGTCAGACCGGAAAAATCCCGGCCCGATCCCGTCGCGGCCGTCTCGGGGGTAGCGGCCGGCGCGGTTTCGGAAAGGCCCCCGTTTTCCCAGACGACCAGGGTGTCGTCGTCGAGGACCGCGGAATCGAGAGCCCCCGGGTCTTCCAGGTGAAAATAAAATTTCGCGCCGTCCCTCCCCCCGAGGGAAGCGACCGCGGTTTTGTCCTCTTCGTCCCCGTTTCGGAAGCGAAGCGAGATTTTCCCCCCGGCGCCCGAGACGTTTCCCCGGGGTTCGAGGAGCGAGAGGGCGGAGATGAGGACGAAATTGGGGTTGTCTTCCAAAATTTTCGGACGCCACAGGAGAATGTCCCGGGTTTCGTCCTCGGGGGGCCGTTCCGGGTCTTTGAAGGCGTTGGTGTCCTTGTTTTTGGCTTGAGCGCTCATGGTGGCCGTTCGGGGATTGACAATCCGGGCGTTTCGCGGGTTGTCGGCGGGCTTTTCGGTGGTTTTCGTCGAATTGTCGCCAAAACTCCTGGTACGCGAGTCGGTTTATTCTACCACATTTTGAGGAAAAAGATTTGACTTTTTCGAAAAAACCGGAAAAAAATTCGGTTGTTTTTCGGGAGGCGCGGACGGCGGGGTTTCGGGAGCGGGGGGGGGAGCGGGAAGGAAGCGGTTTCCGAATGCCCGCGCGCCGCGAACGTCCCGAAGATCGCGGCCCGATTCGGGATTCGTTCGGGTTTCGTTTCGGATTGTTTTCGGACCGGTTTCGCGGGCGTCGTTCGCCCGCGGGCGTTCGTCGGCGCGGGAAAAGAGCCGCCGGGGCGATTTTCGTCAAAGGGGACGGGGGCGGGCGCCGGGGGGCAATCATTCCGGCGCGAGCGAAACCGGGGGATCGCCGTTGGCGGAGACGGAGACGTTCAAGGCCGCGAGCGTTTTCGCCGGGTTTTCTCCGGTCTTGAAGAGCTCGACCGCGTTGAAGGGGACCGGGGGCTTCGCGGACAAGGTGAGTCTTTTGGGAACCCTCACGAAGTTTTCCACGGCGCCGCGCAAGGCGAGCCACTTTTCCGGGCCCATGGCCCGGACGTATTCCCCGGGAAAACCGTTCGCGAAGGTTTCGATTACGGTGGCCCTCAGAAAATCGATGTTTTCCCCGCTTTG
>JAITKT010000486.1 GCA_031278225.1 Deltaproteobacteria bacterium | reverse complement strand
GTTATTTTTTTGGCCGTCCCCTCGCGAGGGCGGTGTCTTTTTCGCGAGAAGCGCGGCCGGTTTGGGTCAGGGATTGTTTTCGGTGTCTCGGGCCCGCCCGCGGGCTCGGTTTCGGGCTGGTTTCGAAGGGGGTCCCGGGAAGGTCCGGGGACGCTCGGGGGGAAATTTTGGATGTGATTTTATGAATTCCGATTATGAGGTCAACGCCGAGGATGGCGGGGGTGTCCCGGCGGGGGTTCCGGTTTCGGGAAATCTTCGGGCTGTTTTAAAGGGATTTTCGCTTCGGGCGGGGTCGGAACGTCGGGAAAACGCCGTCGGGGGTTCGGGATTGGCGGAGAATGCCGTGAAACGATTCATGAGACCCGCCAAACCGGTTAATCGGAAACGTCCCGTCGTCCCAAAGATTCATGATTCGTTAACCGATATTTTACGATTATTTTACATTTCCGGCCGAAAAGCCACGGCGAGACCCTGTCCCGCGGCCTTTTCCGGGGCGCGCCGGTCTCGGGGGCCTGGCTCTCGCGCGGCTCCGCCCTCCCCCGGCGACCCCTCGTCGCGAGGAGTCGCAAAGCGTCCCTCAGCCCCGGGGAAAGAGATGCTGCAAAAGGGCATTCAGGGAGAAGTTGAGCGGTATGCAGATCTTCACCGTCTTGCGGTTGAACCAGTTGGGCTTGTAGACCTCGAAGAACGGGAGTTTCCAGTCCAGGACGTAGTCCTTGGGCGGCGTCCAGGAGGAAGCCTCTTTGGTGTAGAACATGGGCAGCGACACTTCGGGCCTCTCGATGCGGCTGCCGTAGATGCCGCCGTCCAATGGCAACTGAACCAGATCGGGCGGAATCCTGTCCTGGGCGTGGCATTCGACGGTGGTCCAGTACTCGAAGTAGTTGTTGCCTTGAAGATTCGTGCAGACACCGTACAGATCCCGTTTGGAAAGCGCCGGGATCTGGTTGATGCGCTCGATGAAATTGACCCAAAGCTTCTCGTAGTACTCCGTCGCCGCCTCGTGGTTGAGGATGGCGCAGTAACCCACGAGCCTCTTTTTGGGCATTGACTCAATGGCGTCGATTTGAATTTGCGCTAACATAGGAAACTCCCAACATGCTTGAAAGCGAGTCCCGCGAGTCGGGGTGACACGCGTCCGTGCTTTCGGACCCTCGGAGTCGGGCATCAAAATTCCTGATTTCAAAATATACGAATAAACGTTCGTTTAAGCGGGGAAAAAACCACCCGGATATTGAGTCTCAGGTCAAAAAAAACACCATAATATGATCCACTGTCGGTCATTTTTAACCTTCGTCGCGGCGCCGTGATGACGGATGCCGCCACCGGCGCGGCTTTGCGAAGCTCGCGGACAAATCCGCCGAAGAATCGAAAAGAAAACGAAAAAAACGGGGATGCGTCGAAAAGAACCGGAAAAGCGACCCGGGACCGGGAGAGCGGCGGGAGACCGCGGGTCCGACCCGGCGGTTTCGGGCTTCAAAAAGCCCGGGGAAACGTCCGGGGCGGGTTCGCGGCGGCAAAACGGCTCATCGGGTTGAAAAGCGAAAAGCCCGCCGACCGGGTGAAATCGTCGAATCGGTCCGGAAAAAGGAAATGCTTGGAAATCACGCCCGCCGGAACGGTTCGCGGACCGTCGGAAGGGCTGCGGGAGAGGCTTCGTCAATCGGAATGAGGCATTGTTTCAATGATAAAAGACCGCGACGGGAAAGATTGCCAAAGCCGAACGAATGTTCATATAAGAACTCTACCGGATATTTTTTAGGGATGCAAGTGCCTTTTTCGAAAATAAAAGGGAAAAAAAGTCAATTAACACCTCCGTTAATAATTATAAGCGGTAAAATGAATGATTTAAGTCAAGAAAAAAAATTTTGGGAAATATTTGGTCGAAAATTAAACCTTTGTAAAGAAGACGAACGACTGTTCGCGCAAAAAAAGGCGGCTTTGTTGTGAAACACCATAACATCAATGAGTTATGTGATTCTCGGGTCCCGTTGGGGTGAAAAACAAGGTTCCGAGTCCGAACGGACAATAGGACATTTTTTTGTTTACAATCGGGTTTTCGGAGGGCGGATCATCCGCAAAGCCTTTGTGGACCGAAGCGCGAGAAAATCGGAGTGGCGTCCGCGGGATGACGCGCCCGACGAATCGGCGCGCGGCGGAAAAAAACGGTCAATCCAAATAACGACATTCTCCGAAGAAGGGCGTACCGGTTCGGAATGAACGGATTCCGCCCAAGGCCGAAGAGGTTTGCGTTGACCATGACGGGAGACAGACCCTCATGATTCATTATAATGGATTTTTACGAAATAAAACAGCGGTCGGGCCGAGTATGTCGGGCGGAGGCGGGAAAAGCGTCATTCGGACAAGGGAAACGAGGGGTCGAGAAGAGGGGTTTTAGGAAAGCGGCGGTTCCGCGTCCGGAGTCCGCGGGAAGGAGAAGCCGTCGGGCGTCCGGACATGAAAAAAGGAGCTTCGCCATGTCCCCTCGCGAAAAGCGGGCGACCGTCGGCTCCAGCGAGTCGGCGGACACCCCGATCGTTTGGGTTCGCGCGAAGCTCCCCTTATGACCCGAAGCCCCCGAAAAGATCTTCCGATGATCGATTGGACGGCGGGGCGGGTTGTCGGTCAATGAATCTCGAAATAGACCTGGCGCTTGGAGCCGCAGATGGGGCAGACCTCGGGGGCCTCGCCTTCGGCCACGTGACCGCACACTTTGCAAACGAATATCTTCGGCGCTTCCTGACCGGGGTTGGCCAGGGCCTTTTGGAAGAGTTCGGCGGGGATCTTTTCGGCTTCGTTGGCCATGTGGAAACCGGAAATGGCCATGGACTCGTTGGCCTTCTTGGCGTCCTCGAGCATCTCGGGGTACATCTTGGTGAACTCGTAGGTCTCGCCGTTTATGGCGTCCTGGAGGTTCTCCGCCGTGGACTTGACGCCGGCGAGGAGCCTGAAATGGCTGTGGGCGTGAATGGTTTCGGCCTCCGCCGCGGCGCGGAAGATCTTGGCCGCGTATGGGAGTTTCTCTTGTTCGGCCTTGTGGGCGTAAGCCAAATACTTCCTGTTGGCTTGGGACTCGCCGGAGAAAGCCGTCTTCAAATCTTCTATGACTTTGGGGTCTTTGACTGCCATGACTCGAATACCTCTCGATAAGGTTTGGTGTTTCAAATAAATCGGGAGAGGCCCCGGAACGGGAACCGATGGCTCGGACGATAAATCGGGCGGAATCGGGAAAAACCGGGAACGGACGACCCGTCGCGATTCGGATGTTGTCGGAGAGCGGGGGCTCCCCGGGTTTCGGTCAATCGATTTCGCCGTCGGTTTCCCGGACGACGACGGCCAAAGGGCATCGCGACGTCGCGGGGCTCCCGAAGAAGGGAAGGGGAGGCGGTTTTCACGGGATTTACGACCGAGGGGTTCGGGACGAAACCCGTTCCGGGCTTTTTCCGACCGGGCGCGCGAAAAATCGGCCGCCCGCCTCCGGCATAAATTGACGCCCGATCGGCGCCGATGTCGTTGGTTAAAAAGACTTCGGGACGCGAATGCCCCGAAGACACGGTTAAAGACATTTTTTGACAATGGCGCCGGACGAAATATATCACAAGTTCCGGGCGAGTTCAACGGAAAACCGCGTTACCGAAACGGGCCGGGGAAACATGAGGGGTTCGTCCGAAGACGGGGATGGGGAACAAGGGGGATGTGGGGAATGGCGCCCCGGGGCAAAGGCGACGGAAGAAGATGGGATGTGAAAGAACGGGGAGTCGGGAGAATACGGTCTGTCGGGAAACGAGAATGAATCCGAGCGTTAAAAAAACGTCAATTACAAGAAAAAGAATTTAAAATAAGAGAAAATAAGCAATGTGGAATTTGTCTCGCGGATTCGCCGGCCGTCGTGATTTTTCGGGGGGATTTTTCCCGGGTGTCGTCCATTGAAGCAAGGGCGGAACGAGGCGGGGTCGGACGCCGGAGCGACGTCCGGGCAAAACCGTCAAAGGAGGCGACGGGGCTTCCTAACCCACGACGTAAAAGCAGTGAGAATCCAACCCGTTGGAGTGCTGCCGGAGGTAATATTTGTAGCCCAGGTCTTTGAAGTTGGAATGGAACCAATAGGGTATTTCGAACAAATCCCGGGCCTTGTGATAGAGGCAGACGGCGAGATTGGGCCTGTGTTTGGCGATGGTTTTGACGCCGCCTTTCAAGACGGACAGTTCAGCTCCCTCGACGTCGAGTTTCACGTAAGTGGGCTTGAAATTTTGTATGGCGGAATCCAGGGGAACGGAAGTCACGTGGGTGTCGCCGGCGTCGGTGGCTTTGCTGGCTTCCCCTATGTCATCCTGGTGAAAACGCAAGACCTCTTCCTTGTCTCCCAAGGCGCAGGGATACAGAGCCGTGGGGAAGGGGAAATTGGCGCGGGTGACGTTCCGGACGAGGTTTTTGTAATTGTTCAGGGAAGGTTCGAACAAAACCGAGCTTTCTATGGTGACGCCGAGCTTCAAAAAGATCTCCAAAATGGCTCCGTCGTAAGCGCCGACGTCCACGTAGCGCATGGGGGATTTCAAAAGGGACGGTATGTCGGCGGGGTAATACTCGTCGGGCGATCCGGCGAAGCCGGAAGTGTCGTCGAAGTGTTTTCTTATCTTCAAAAGATAATCGTAAGTGTCGGAGCTCAGCCGATCCGCCCAAAGTTCTTTCACGAACTCGATTTGACGGAGGTTTTCGGGTTCGTCGTAAAAACCTTCGGGTGTGTTGTAATAGAAATCTCCGAACTCGCGGAAATAAGACCTGACAAAAGTCGCGAGAGTCATGACGTTTGTGAAACCCGCGTCCCTCAAATCGTCCCTTATCTCCTTTTGGCCGACGTCGACTCTCCAAACGCTTATGACGACGGGCAAGGATTTGTCGACGGTGGCGGGCACCGCGCGGGGCCTGTGAACCGGAGTGTTCGCGATGGGTTGGTCCAAAGGTTTGTTGTTGTCCAAAAAGGCGACCACGGGGACGTTTATGGAGTTGAAGTAACGCAAACAGGTCTTGCCGACCAAGCCTCCCCCGAAGATGAGCACACCGTTTTTCTTGACGGTTTCGACGGGGGTCTTGATTGTGTTGTCGTTGTCTGACATTTGGGGTTTCCTCGCGAAAATGGAGATGAAAAGCGAAAAAAGGGAGGGGGGTTGAGCGGGGGACGTTCAGGGCAAAGGATAAACCAAGTGTTTTTCAAATTCCTC
>JAITKT010000476.1 GCA_031278225.1 Deltaproteobacteria bacterium | reverse complement strand
TTCTCCCGGCACGGAAGGTCCCCGCATGAAAAAAAACCACATCCCCGTGGCCGAGGAAGTCATCCTGACCGAAGCCAGGGCCTTGGCCCTCCTGGCGGAAAAGCTGGACGACTCCTTCAACGAGGCCGTGGAACTCATTTCGCGGAGCCGGGGCAGGGTGGCGGTGACCGGCATGGGGAAAAGCGGCCACATCGCGAGAAAGGTGGCGGCGACCCTGTCTTCCACCGGAACCCCGGCTTTCTTCATACACCCGTCCGAAGCGGGTCACGGGGACCTCGGGATGCTGGAACAGGGGAAGGACGTGCTCCTGGCCTACTCCAACTCCGGGGACACCCCGGAACTCGCCGTCATCCTCCAGTTCTGCGCGCGCTTCAGGATACCCGTCATCGGGGTGACATCGAACGGGTCCGGTCTGTTGGGCAAACATTCGGACATAGTCTTCGCGCTTCCCGCGATTTCCGAAGCCTGCCCCCTGGGCTGCGCCCCCACCACCTCCACCACCATGATGCTCGCCCTGGGGGACGCCCTGGCCCTGTGTCTTCTCTCGGCCAGGGGTTTCACCCTGGAGGATTTCCGCAAATACCATCCCGGGGGGAAACTCGGCACCCGCCTGCTCCTCGTGAAGGACCTCATGCGCTCGGGGGACGACATGCCCCTCGCCTCCCCGGACGCCCCGATGAGCGAGGTTCTGGTCATCATGACGGGGAAACGCCTGGGCTGTCTGGGGATAGTGGAAAACGAAAAACTCAGGGGGATCATCACGGACGGCGACCTCAGAAGACACATGGGCCCGGGTCTTTTGAGCTCCCCGACCCGGGACGTGATGACGCCGAATCCGGTGAGCTTCGCCCCGGAGACCTTGGCCGCCAAAGCCCTGGCGGACATGCAGGCCAAAGGCATAACGAACGCCTTCGCGATTTCCCCGGACGGACGGCCGGTCGGGGTCGTTCACATCCACGACTTTCTTCAGGCGGGCGTCATGTGAAACCGGGAAAAACCCCGAAAGGGGGATCCGATCCCCCGAAGGGTCTTCCCGAAACGCCCTCCGATTCCAATGCCCCCCTCACGAGGTGAAACGTGTTTCCACAAAGCTCGGGCAGCGCGCTCGGAACCGCCGGCTTCGCGGTTTACGCGCTGATCCTCATCTATACCTGGATGATCATCATAAGGGTCTTTCTCACCTGGTTTTCCGCGAACGAAAACGCGCCCTTCGTGAGGTTTTTGAGAAAATTCACGGATCCGGCCCTGAACTTCACGAAAAGACACATTCCCCTGACCCTCGGGGGAATCGACTTTTCGCCCGTGATCCTCATAGCCCTTCTCTATTTCCTCATGAACCTCGTCCTCATGGGCTCGAGGACGATTGGGGCCGGGGCCTCGCCGTGGATACTCCTCCCCCTGATCTGCTTATGCCTTCTCCGGCTCGTCATAAGCCTCGTCTTTTTCCTGATGCTGCTTTTGATACTCAGGGTGATTTTGTCCCTGGTGGCCCCCTCCCCCTACAACTTCCTGGTTCTGATAGTCTACGGCGCCACCGAACCCCTGCTCGCCCCCCTGAGGGGACTTCTTCCCAGGGGACCCCACGGTTTGGACCTCCGGGCCTTGCTGCTCCTGGCCTTTCTCTTTCTCTTCCACGCCTTCGTGCTCCAGAACCTGATCGGGCTCGTCTTCAAATGGGCGATGGAATATGGCGCGCGGCCCCTCTGACGCGAAAAAGGACCCCAAAGCCAAGGCGGTCCGCTTAAACGTCAAGGTTTGTCCCGGCTCTTCCCGGGACTCCTTTTCCGGAACCTTCGACGGGGACCCCAAGAGCGAGATAAAAATAAACCTCGCCGCCCCTCCCGTCGACGGCAAGGCGAACCGGGCCCTCGTCAGGTTTCTCGCCGAAAAAATGGGCCTCAGAAACTCCGACGTCACCATAGAGCGGGGACTCTCGAGTCGCAAAAAAACCGTGAAAATGGAGGGGGCCGACGAGGCGGCCGTGATGGAAACCCTGAAATCCCTCATGGCGGGGGAAGGCGGAAAGGCGCCCGGGGGCAAAGGGGAGGACGGTTGAATTCCCGGGAGATTCCGGGGCGCCCGGAGGGCGCTCATCCCCTTCAATCCTCCTTCATGCCCCCTTCATGCCCCCTTCATGCTCCGATCAAAACGCCGCGGGCCTCGGATTCGTCTTTTTTCAACCGTTCGACCAGGGCTTCGGGCGAGTCGAAGCGGATCATGTCCCTTATCCTCGCCGCGAACTCCAGCCCCATGTCCTCCCCGTAAAAGTCGTCCTTGAAATCCAAGACGTAGGTTTCGACGGAGAGATACTGGTTCTTGAAGGTCGGGTTGTTTCCTATGCTCGTCATCGCGGGACGGCTTTTCCCCCTCAAAAGGGCGTTCGCGGCGTAGACCCCGGGACCCGGGATGAGCTGCTTTATCTCCCCGAGATTGGCCGTCGGAAATCCCATTTTCCCCCCGCGCCTCGCCCCGGTCACGACTTTCCCCTCGATGACGTAGTTTCTTCCCAAGAGTTTGGCCGCCGACTCCACCAGACCCACCTTGATCAAACCCCTCACGCGGGAGCTGGACAAAGTCTCCCCGGAGAGAGCCGTCTGGACCGGCACCTCCTCGCAGCGCACCCCCCGGCTCCCGGCCCATTCCTTGAGGAGCCCCGCGTGCCCCTCGGCGTTTCTCCCGAAACGGAAATCCGGGCCTATGAAAATGTCGGTGATGTTGGCTTTGGGAAGTATGACCTCGTCGATGAAAGCCCTGGCCGGAATGGCGCTCAATTCCTCCGTGAAACGCGCGCACCCCAGGACGTCAATCCCCAAGCCGCTCAAAACCCGGCTCTTCTGCTCGAAGGTCGTCAGGGCCAAAGGGGCGGAACTGGGGGAAAGCACGGCCAGGGGATGGGGCTCGAAGGTGAGGAGCAGGGAGGCGGCGTCCTTTTCCCTTGCCTTCCTCATCACTTCCCTCACCAGAAACTGATGCCCCAAATGCAGCCCGTCGAAAGTCCCCATGGTCATGACGACCCGGGGCTCGGTCAGGGGAGGGGCGTTTTGCCAGTCGGATAAGATTTTCATGGAAAAATTCCGCGTTTGTCGGGTGGCCCCCCGGGAAAACCCCGCGGGGAAAAGACAAGCGTGAGTCGCGGGCGGGAAGCGCCCCCGCGGCGCGAAACGGCGGTTTTCGAGAGGGAAATCCCCGACGGGTCCGCGGGTCCCCGCGCGGGATGACGAAGTCCCCGTCCCCGGCGAACTCCCCGGACGGAAAAAAGAAAACACCCCGGGGGAAACGGGGACCGAAACGCCCGACGCGCGGGGACGGATTCGCGGGTTTTCGCGAATCGTCGAAGGCTCGCGTCAATGGGACGCGTCGAAAAGCCCCGGCGCGGAAGGCCCGGAAGCAAAGGCCATTGTAGGTTAACGAGGCATGATTTTCAACGCCCGGGATTGGATGGAGAAAAAAATCGAAAATCGAATCGTTTCGAGTCATACGCGCGGCCCGAGCGCCAAAAGACGCGCCGACGGAAAATTTCCCTCCCCGAACCCCCCGAAAAACCGCCCGCGAAAAAGAACGCCGTTCCCCGGAACGGATTATTCCGCTTTCCTGACCGGCCCCGGAAAATCCCCGGGCGAATATCTTCGCCGGACGCGGAAAAACCCCGAAACCGGACGGAACCCCCGAAAACGGCTTGACATTCCCGGGACTCCCGGATATAGTTACATTCTCTTTTTTTTCCGCCCGAAAAGAGCTTCGCCGACGTGGTGGAATTGGTAGACACGCTAGGTTCAGGGTCTAGTGGGGGCAACCTCGTGGGAGTTCAAGTCTCCCCGTCGGCACCACGCTCCGAAACGGGGCATCTCGACATAAACGGCAAAACCCCCGAAATCGGCCACCGCGGCCGTTTTCGGGGGTTTTTTCGTTCCGCTCCCCGGGGGTCCCGGGAAGTCGAGGTGCCCGGGAAAGCCCGCCAAGCCGAGGGAAAATCCGCTTCGCCCGCGAAAGCCGCCGGGGCTTCCCCGTGACTTTCCGGGGAACTTCCCGCGAAACTCGACTCGGCCGCGAAAACGGCTTCATTCGCTCCTCCGGGGGCCCGCTCCGAAAAACCCCGCCGGCCCCGTTCGCGGCCGCGAGGACCGGGATTCCGGTCCGGGCGGCGTTTCGCGGCCGGGGAAAGAAGCCCCCCGCGTTCATCCCCGAAAAGACGGGGTGAAACCGCGAACGCCATGACCCGCGAGGGCCGCGCGGGCGCGGGGATTGTTCGGGTCAAGGTCCGCGCGAAGCGAATCACTTCGCGGGCTCGTTTTTCATCATGTCATGTCTTCGGATCGGAAAATCGCGTTTCCCGGAAACATGGGGGCGGCCCCCCCCCCCGCCGCCCCGCGGCGACCCCCCCCCCCCAAAACAACACAAGACCAGGGAGACCAGCAAGCAACG
>JAITKT010000445.1 GCA_031278225.1 Deltaproteobacteria bacterium | reverse complement strand
CTCGCGCGCGCGGATCCCGCGCGTCATAAAAATTTCGCGACGGAAGGAATCGGAAGGATTCGGAAGAATCCGAAAGTGAAAGTGGTCAGAGGGAAAAGGGATTCGTCCCTCCCTCCTGGAGGAAGGCGAGCCAGGCGGTCGCTCCCAAATGCTTCCTCTTGTCGTAAAACCACTCGAAGCCGGTCGGCACCTTGTCCCTGTCCGCCGCCGCGATTGAGCCGTCGGGATAACGGTTGGCGTTCAGGAAGGCCGTTATCCGGTCTTTCCCGGCGGTTTTTCCCAGGAAAGCCATGAGAACGCCCATCTGGGCCGTCCCCTCGTTCCAGATTCCCCCGCGCATGTCGGCGGCGAAACCGTAACCGTCCTCAAACCTCATGTGTTTTTCGACGTAAGAGGTTATTTTCGCGGCGTCCGCGAAGGGCTTCTCCCAAAGGGAAAGGAGGGTCCAGGTCTGGCAATCCAAGGGAACGACGCTCTTGTTCGGCGTCGCTCCGTCGGGGAGGGTGCCCGCCAGGAAATGGCCCCCTCTTTTGTCGTACATGGAAAGAACGAAGGCTTTCGCGGATTCGGAGGCCTTATCGTATTTCTCCTCGCCCGTGAGGGTGGCGAGACGCCCGAAGGCGGAGATCAGGTCGGCGTTGTGTTCCGTGGAGAGGTAGGTCAGTTTCGAGGGGTTTTCGGCCGTCCCCCCGTAGCCGCCCGCGAAACCCTTTCCGGTGTCGAGGGTCAGGACAAAGTCCGCGATTTTTTTGGCGGCGTCGAGATACCGGGTCCCGGTCGGCGCGAGGGAGTGCGCTTCCGTGAGGGCGAGAATCGCCCAGGCGCAATTGCCGCTCGACACCCCGTCGTCCCGAAACGTCGGATGACGGTTGAGGTTCAGGAGGGGGGAACCGTTGATGTAGACGTTCGCGAGCCTTCCGTCCCTCGAGCGCGGGTCGTTTTCCAGAACGTGCGCGATGGCGTCCGCCATCTGCCTCGCGCGCTCGGGTTTGCCTCCGCGACTCAAGGCCACGACGGCGAGACTTTGGTCGTAGATCCACGAGGCGTTGTTGATGACGGCCTCTTCGGTGCCGGCCGGGGCGGGTCCGTAACTCGGAAGAAACATCGGGCGGACGCGGTCTTCGTCAAACTCGAAACGGACGTCGTCCACGAAAAATCCGATTTCCGGGGCTTCCGTATTCATGAAATCGTCCGCCATCCAGCCGAAGCCGCAAATGACGTTTCCGAGGTCGAACGTTCCCAGGGAAATCTCGAAACGCTCCCAATCGTCGGAGAGGAAAACGTAATCCGTCGAAATTCTCGGGAGGCTGTCCGTGTGGGGACCGGGAAAGATGGTCGTTTGACCGAATCCCCCGAGAAAAAATCTTACCTTTTCACCGCCTTTTTGGCCCTTGGCGTGAAAGACCAGTTTCTTGGCCCCCGTCAGATCCAGTCCCTTGGGTTTCGCGGCGGAACCCCGGTTTTCCCCGGAGGCCGGGGAGTCGGGGGAGTTCGGGACGGGGGCGTCGCGGGCGTCTTCCTCTTCCGGGATCCCCCATTCTCCCTTGGGCACGAACATGTAGCCGCCCCAACGGTGTTTCCGAAAGTCGATCGACGCGAAAATTCCCGTCGTGCCGTTCATTCCCCCGGCGTCATCCTTCATTTTCGGAATGTCGTCGTGATTTTCGCCCAGCCACAATCTTTCGCCGTACGCGTTCACCCCGTCGAGATAATCCTTGTACGCGTAAAGAACGCGGTCGTACGCTTTTAAGGAGTTTTCGATGAATTCGACGGCCGACGGGATCGCGAGCGGAGCGTCCGCGCCGGCGTCCGCCGCGGCGTCTTTCGGGGTTTCCGCGACGGCGATGGAGCCGAAGAAAAACAAAAAGGCGAAAATCAGTGCCGTTTTCATGGAAAAATCCTCGCCGCGAGAATGTCGCGATTTGATTTCTAAAGTTTTCGACGGGGGGACGCCCCGCGTCCTTGACGCGTCGACGTTTCGATAAAACGCCTCCGTCGCGCGAGGGAACCCGCGGCTTTTCGGTGTCCGCGGCGCCACGGCGTCGGGCGTCATCCCCGCGTGTTTTCGGGGAAAGGGAAATCGCCCCGGCGATTGGCGGCGACGCGTTTCGACGGTTCGACGGTTCCGTCCGGGACGATCCCCCGAAGGGAGCGGGGCCTTGGGGGACGTTCGCGGCCCCGCCGCGCGGCGCGTCGTCGGGGGTCGTCTTCGGTCCCCGGATCCGTTCCGTCAATCTTCCGCGGGAATCCCGAGACTTTCCAGGACGGGGGTCATTTTGTTTTCAATCAGGGAAATCAGGGTGTTGTCCATGTACCTGTATCTGTCCTGTATGTCCAAACAGAAGACGGGCTTCTCCCCGACCGCGCTTTCGAATTTTTCCCTTATCAGGTTTTCGTGGTTGTGCCCCATGACGACAACGGCGTCCGCCCATCGGAGCAGTGTTTCGGAAAGCGGCACGGTCGCGAAAATCAAGGTCCCGGCAGATTTGACTTCGAGATGACGGTGCCCT
>JAITKT010000406.1 GCA_031278225.1 Deltaproteobacteria bacterium | reverse complement strand
GAAAGCGGGGCAAGGTTCCCGGGGCGGGGGAAAAGGTCGACCGCGGGGACGCCCGGGCGGCCGCGGGGATCCGGATGCCCAGAACTTTGAGGAAGGTCGGGTAGTTTTTCGTCGGGGTTTCGGGTTTCTTTCGCGAATCGTTTCTTCTTCGTTTTTTTTTCGGGGGCTTTTTCCCCCTCGGGGTTTGGTCGGAAGCGCATGTACAGAAAAAAGAGAAACATACATTTCGTGGGCATAGGCGGCATGGGCATGAGCGGGATAGCCGAGGTCCTCCTGACCCTCGGGCACGGGGTTTCGGGGTCGGACTTAAGGGAAAGCCCCGCGACCGAAAGGCTCCGGGGTTTGGGCGCGAGGATCTTCAAGGGCCACGACGGGGCCCTCGTCGAGGGGGCCGACGTGGTGGTGGTGTCGTCCGCGGTTTCCGACGACAACCCCGAGGTGACGGAGGCGAGAAGGCTCCGGGTTCCCGTGATCCCCAGGGCCGAGATGCTCGGGGAACTCATGAGGATCAAGACCTCCATCGCGGTCGCGGGTTCCCACGGAAAAACCTCGACCTGTTCCCTCGTGGGGATGATTTTGACCGAAGGCGGTTTGGACCCCACCCTCGTCATCGGGGGAAAGGTCAAAAACCTGGGCGTGAACGCGAGACTGGGTCAGGGGGAATTTCTGGTGGCCGAGGCCGACGAGTCCGACGGGTCGTTTTTGCTTCTTTCCCCCACGATAACCGTCGTCACCAACATCGACCGGGAACATTTGAATTATTACGGGAACTTGAACCGCCTGAAGGAGACTTTTCTCACCTTCGCGAACAAGGTGCCTTTCTACGGGGTCTCCATACTGTGCCTGGACGACCCGGAGGTCCAGAGTCTCATCCCGAGGGTGAAAAAGCGTTTCGTGACCTACGGTCTTTCCTCCCAGTCGACGGTCACGGCCAAAAACATCTCCCGGGAAGAGTGGGGTCACAGTTTCGATCTGGTCGTTCAGGGCGCCTCGAAGGGAAGACTCAAGGTGAATCTCCCCGGGACCCACAACGTTTTGAACGCTCTCGCGGCCGCGGCCGTGGCTTTGGAAATGGGCGTGGGTTTCGAGAGTTTGAGGGTGGGGATAGAAAAACTCCAGGGCGTGGGGAGGCGTTTCGAGAAGAAGGGCGAGACCGGGGGCGTGACGATCTTGGACGACTACGGTCATCATCCCACGGAAATAAGGGCCACCCTTTCCGCCCTTTCCGACACCTTTCCCGAGAGGAGGAAGGTGGTGCTCTTCCAGCCCCACAGGCACACGAGGACCAAGGACCTTTTCGACGATTTCGTGACATCCTTCAATCAGGCGGACAGGCTGTGGATCTCCGCCATCTACCCGGCGGGCGAGGAACCCTTTCCCGGGGTCGACGCCGAAAGTCTCTCCGAGGCCATAAGGTCCCACGGCCACTCCTTCGTGGAATACGGGGGAGACGTCGGGGAACTGGCCGACAAGGTCATGGGCGACACCAGGGAAGGGGACGTGATCTTAACCCTGGGAGCCGGAAACATCTGGGAAGCGGGCGAGGAAATCTTCAGCCGCTTGCGCGGGAAGAGGTGAGAACGTGACCGGGAAAGATCCGAAAGAGAAAAAGAGCGCCCGGAAAACGGGCCCGGGCGAAAGCCCCGCGGCCGCGCGGAAAAGCAAAGCCCCCGCGGCCCCCGCGAAGAAAAGCGAAGTTCCCGCGGCCCCCGCGAAGAAAGCCCCGAAGAAAGCGCCGAAGAAAGCTGCTGAAGCCGGGTCGTCCTCGCGCGCGGCGCTCTTTTCATGGGGCGGGGTCCCGGGGGAAGAGCTGGAACGCCTCCCTCTCGCCGCGGCCCTCGACAGGTACAGGGACGAGTATCTCCTCGCGAACGACACCATGCTCCGGGATCACACCCACGTGAAGATCGGGGGGAGGGCCCTCCACTTCGCGACCGCGACGACGGTGGAGATCCTCCAAAACATTCTCATGAACGCGGCGGACGACGCCGACATGCCCCTCTGCGTCATGGGGGGCGGATCCAAAATCCTCTTCGACGACTCCGGATTCGCGGGTCTGGTCTTGAGACTCGGGGGAGGGGCCTTTTCCTCCGTCATGCCCCTCGAGGAAGACGGGGTCCCCCTCGTCGCGGTGGGGGCTCACGCCTTGTTGGGAAGGCTCGTCAAGTACGCGGAGGAAAGAAATCACGCGGGGTTTTCCGATTTCGTCGGCATCCCCGCGACCGTGGGGGGAGCCATCGCCATGAACGCCGGGGCCATGGGCTCTTCGATTTCCGAGAGGGTGGAGGAAGTGACGGTCATGGACCTCGAGGGAAAGGTCCTGACTTTCGGAAAACCCGAGTTGAGATTCGGGTACAGAAGTTTTTCCCTCGCCAACCCCCCCCGCTCGGGATTCCCGGGGAGCCTCGGAAAGGAGAGGAAAAAGAGGGTTCATTTCCCGCCCGACGGCATAGTCATAGGCGCGAAACTGAATCTCGGCGCCAAGGCGACGCGGCGGGAGATCGAAAAGATCCGCGAGAAGAATCTGAAATTCAGGCGGGACAACCAGCCCAAACTCCCGAGTCTCGGGTCGACCTTCAAAAATCCCCCGGGCGGCAAGTCCGCGGGAGAACTTCTGGATCTGTGCGGGCTCAAGGGTTTGAGGTTCGGGGGGGCGGAGATAAGCCCGGTCCACGCGAATTTCATCGTGAATTTGGGGAACGCCGGTTCCTCGGACGTCTTGGGCTTAATCTGGAGCGCCAAAAAGGAGGTCATGAAAAAATTCGGAATCGACCTCGAGCCCGAGATCGTGGCCTTCAACAAGTGGGGAGAGAGGCACGTTTTCTGATGGGCGGGGAGAAAAAACCGACCGTCCCCGTAACCTCGGGAGTGGAACCGGGATACGGGGGCGCCAAAAAGAAGGTGAGGCTCCGGGGCCTGGGAAGAAAGCTCGAGGTTTCCGCTCCCGAGGGGAAGAAAAAAGGGAAGGGCCCGGAAAAAAAGCGCGACTCCCCGAAAGGATCGGCCGTCGACGGCAAAGGCGGAAAGTCGCGGAGGGAGTTTTCCCCCGGGGAGGCCCGACGGAGGTTCGTTCCGACGGGGACGCCCGGAACGACGGGAACGGCGGCGGCGGAAAGGGAAGGGGCGTCGGAAAACGCGGGCCGGGTTCTTTCGGCGATCCTCCGGAACGGCCCGAGGGCGGCGAGGAAGATTCTTTCGCTCGCGCTGGTCGGGGTCGCGAGCGCCGCGGTCCTGGCCCTGGTCTCCGCGGGATGCGTCTGGGCCTACCTCTTCTTTTCGGAGAGCGACTATTTCATGATTAAGAATCACGACATCAAGGGGATTTTCAAAGTGTCCCGGAAGGAGATCCTGGAGGCCACGGGTCTGTCCGGACCGGTGAACTTCCTGACCTTCGACACGGTCGCGGCCGTGAGAAGTTTGAAAAGTCTCCCTTGGGTGGAGGACGCGACCATCTCCCGGACCCCGCCCCCCGACGGCGTGACCATAAGGGTCACGGAGTTCAAGCCCAAGGCCGTCGTGAGCCTCGGGGAACTGCATTATCTGGATCGGAAGGGAAGGCCCTTCAAAAGTCTTTCCCCCGGCGAGAACCCGGACTTTCCCCTCGTGACCGGCTTCACCTCGGACGAGCTCTTGAACGGGGGCCCCCTGACCAAAAAAGCCGTGGGCGAGATCTTCGAGCTCATGGACATCCTGGCGGAGAGGGAGGACATGCTCGCTCTCGAAAACATTTCGGAATTTCATCACGACCGGGACATCGGGATAACGATCTACACCAGAAACGAGGGCATGGAAATCCGCATGGGCTTCGGGCCCCATCTGGAGAAGACCGCGAGGCTCGCGAAAGTGTTGGCCCGGGCCGAGGTCATGGGACTTCTCGAGGGCATGCGCTTCGCGAATCTCGAGTGCGTCCCCAGGGTCATCGTCCGTTACGACAAGGGACGGCGTCCCAAGGCTCACGGGATCGAACCGCTCCCGGAGGACGGGGACTTCGTCGGGGGCTCCGGCGGCGGGACCGCCCGGGCGGCGTGATCGGGGGCGCGGGCGGAACGATTGATCGCGGGGACGGGCGGAACGTTTGGCGGAACGATTGGGGAAATCAGGCGCGGCGCGGGCGGCGGAACGTCGGCGGGGAATCGGGGGCGTGGGGAAATCGGGCCGCCCGGGGGCGAAAAAGAACGTTTCGGGTGACCCGTTCGGGGGGAGTGGGAGGGGAGTCGTTCCGGGAAGGCGGACCGGGGGGAAAGTTTTTTCGGGGAAAAAATGAAAAAACCGCGAAAATTTCTGGGATTTTTTCCCCTTAAGTGTTATAACTTTCAAAACGTCGGTTTGTTTTTCGAAAAATCGGAAAACGGCGGGTTTCGGGTTTCGGACCCGGGATCCCGGGACGGCGTTTTTTCGGGATTTTTTCGGGTGATTCGCGGGTCCGGCCGTTCTTTCCGAGGTTCGGGACCCGGGGATTCCGACGGGGAGCAACATTCGACCGAGAGGTCACAAGGGAGGGGGCCCCGGGGCCGCCGCAAAGGACATCACGATGAACGACAACGACAAACCCAAGTTGGTGGGGCTGGACATAGGGACCACCAAAATCACCTGCGTGGCCGCGATAGTCAATGAATTCGGGGAAATCGAAGTCATCGGCGTCGGGACCGCCCCTTCCCTCGGGATGACAAAGGGGATGGTCAACAACATGGAGCAGACCGTGAACTCCATTTCCAAGGCCGTGGCCGAGGCCCAGAGGGTCGCGGGCTGCAAGCTGGAAGAAGTTTACGTGGGCATAGCCGGGGGGCACATAAGCAGTTTCAACAGCAAGGGGATAATAGCGGTCAAGGACAACGAGAACCGCCTCATAACCGAGGAAGACAAAGAGAGGGCGATGGAGGCGGCCAAGACGGTCAACCTTCCCCAGGCCAGAATCATAACCCAGAGCATTCCCCAGGAATACAAGGTCGACGAGGTGGACGGGATCCTGGATCCGGCGGGCATGGTCGGGGTGAGGCTGGAGGTGAACGTCCACATCATCACCGCCGCGGAGAACGCCTACCACAACATCGTGAACTGCGTCGGGAGGGCGGATTTGAGCATGCGGGACATAGTGCTCGAGTCCCTGGCCTCGGCCGAGGCGGTCCTGTCCCCGCAGGAGATGGACTCGGGGGTGGCGATTTTGGACATCGGCGGGGGAACCACGGACATCGCGATCTTCTGCGGGGGGGTCATCAAGCACAGCGCGGTCATTCCCATCGGCGGAAACAACGTGACCTCGGACCTCGCGACGGTCTTGAGGACCTCCTTCAAGACGGCCGAGGATTTCAAGGTGAAATACGGCTGCTGCCACTCGTCCCTCGCGAATTCCAAGGAAGAGATAGTCGTTCCCTCTCTCGGGGGATTTCCCCAGACCTTCGCGTTCGATTACCTCACGAGCATCCAGGAGAAGAGGATGGAGGAACTTTTGGATCTCGCGTGTCAGGAATTCGTGAATTCCGGTTACGACGAACTCGTGAACGAGGTGGTGCTGACCGGGGGGACCTCCCTTCTTCCGGGACTCCCGGAGCTCGCGCGGGACGTCATCTGCCGTCCGGCGAGACTGGGCGTTCCCCACTGCGAGGGAGGCTTGGCCTCCATGGTCAACGACCCGAGAAATTCCACGGCCATAGGCCTCATTCTCCACGGGCTCAGAAACGACAAGGAAGCTTCGCCGTCTTTTTCGGATCCCGGCGGAAAGGACGGATCGTTTTGGGCGAAGGCGATGAGAAGGGTCAGGAATTTCGTCGCGGCGGATTAGGCTCGGGAACCCCGCCGTTTCGAAAGCGGGGTCGGTTTCGGATTCGGACCGGGGCGGTCCGGGACCGGTTTTTTCGGGGAAGCGCCGGAAACGAGGAAAAATCAAGGGAGTTCAGCGATGTTGGAAAACGGGCACATAGCCGCCCTCGACATAGGCACCACCAAAATATGCTGCGTCATCGCGGCCCCGGACGAGAACGGGGGAGCGAACGTTTTGGGGATAGGCAATTCCCAGTCCCACGGCATGTCCCGCGGGAGGGTGACCAACGTGGACAGAACGGTCAACGCCATCAAGGTCGCCGTGAACGACGCCCAGCACATGGCCGGCGTGAAGGCGGGTTCGGTGATGCTCGGGGTGTCCGGCGGAACCGTGGAATGTTTCAACAAGACCGGGATCGTCGGGGTGAGGGACAGCAAGAACAAGATCATCACCGAGGAGGACAAGAGAAGGGCCATGGAGTCCGCGGTGGCGGGCGACATCCCCAAGGACAGGGAGACCGTTCACACCCTGGTGCAGGAATACGCGGTCGACGGGCAGCAGGGCATCAAGGACCCCCTGGGCATGATGGGCATGCGCCTGGAAGTCGGCATGCACGTGTCCACGGTGTCGCTCTCGGCCCTGCAAAACGTCCTCAACTGCGCGAGGCAGGCGGGTCTCGTCGTGGAAGACGAGAACGTGGTCCTGGAGTCCGTGGCTTCGGCCGAGGCGGTTCTCACCCCCGAGGAGATAGGCATGGGCGTGGCGGTCCTGGACTTCGGGGGCGGCACCGCGGACATGGGGATCTTCGCGAACGGCTGCGTCAGGCACACGGCGGTCATCAATCTCGGCGGGGACCACCTCACCAACGACATCGTCAAGGCCCTGAAGATACCCATGCTCGACGCCGAAAAACTCAAGATTGCCGAGGGCTGCTGCCTGACCTCCATGCTCGCCGACCCGGAAGAGGTCATCTCCGCGGTCTGCGGGAACGGCATGACCACCGAAGTCGGAAGGGGCGTCTTCTGCGACATTCTGGAGAGCAGGGTGGAAGAGATCATGACCCTCGCCCACCTGGAGATCGCGAAGAGCGGTTACGACGCCCAGGTCATGGAGATCGTCGTCACCGGCGGATCGTCTCTGTTGAGCGGCATTCCCGAACTGGCCCGGGACATTTTCGACAGGCCGGTCAGGATAGGTTACCCCGCCCACATGGGGGGCTTCAGTCAGATGATCTCCTGTCCGAGATTTTCCACCGCCGTGGGACTCATCCTCTACGGCATCCGTCTCCACGGGGCATATCCGGAACTGAGCCGCGACGCGAGGTCCGAGAGGGGATTTTTGGGAAACATCTTCGGCAGGCTCTTCGGCGGTTAGGACCGGGTCCCCGGCGGAAGCGGGACGGGGTCGGAACCCCGGGCCGGAAAAATTCCCGCGAGATTCCCCCGAGATTTCCCCGGCTCCGCCCGACTCTTTTCCGAACGGCCCCCCGTCGTCCCGTTTCGCGGCCGGCGGGGCCCCGAAAAATGTTTTTCCGTTTCCGGGGCCGAATTTCGAAAAGTCCGCTCCCGGGGGTCGATATGGCGACCGGGGGTCCCGGCGGCCCGTCGGGCGCGGGATCCCGACCCCTCCGTCGCCCCCGCGGATCGGGGGCCGCGGGCAAACTCTTTTTTCGGACCCGCTTTTCGGACCTTTGGGCGGAGGCCTTCCCGGAAAGGCCGGGAACGCCCGGGGACGCGGCTTCGGGAGCGCTTCGGAACCGCGCGCGACGGCGTCGTAATCGCTTCGGAACCGCCGGGGGAAGGGGGGCGATCCGGGGATCCGACCGCCGGGGAAAAATCGAAAGACCCCCAAGGGGGAAAAATTTTTCCGAAAATGTGTTTTTTTCTCTTGACAAACGACCCGCCTCCGGGGGAAAATGGGCCATGAAAAATTTCCTTTCCGTCGTCCTCTTTCGGGGAGAGACGAGGGCGAAAAAGAATCGGGAACGAAAAGCCGCCGCGGCGAAGCCTTGCCCCGACGCGCCTTGATTTTGAGCGCCCGGCCGGGGGGCACCCCGGAAGGCTTTTTTCGGTTTCCCTTTCGATGTCTTCATCCGATGCCTTTCCGCCGCCCGCGGGTTTCGGGCCTTTCCGGGGGCCTTTCCCGCGCGGGCTTTCGGTGTCGGGCCGTTCGGGGAAAACGATTCCCGGGCGGGGACGACGTTTCGGGCTTTCGATTCCGGGGCGTTTCGACAAACGGAGAAAAATCGCCGTCATTGAATTATCGGGCTTCCCCCGCGCGCGCGGGCCGGAAACCGAAGACGGAAAGACCAAAACAGAAAAATTCGGGACAAACGCCCGTCACCCGGGAAAAAGGGGCGTCATCCGCGGAGGTCACGGAACATGAGCGAAGATTACACCTTTGTCGACAAGAACGGCGCTCCCATAGGCGCGAGCTACCACAACATCAAGGTCATCGGCATCGGCGGCTGCGGGAACAACGCCTTGAACCAATTGATAAAATTGGGTCTTCAGGGGCCCGAGCTCATAGCCGCGAACACCGACCCCCAGGACCTCCACAAGTGTCTGGCCCCGATAAAGATTCCCCTCGGGGAAAAAATCACGAGGCGCAGGGGATGCGGGGGAAATCCCGAGGTCGGGAAGGCCGCCTGTCTCGAGAGCGTCGACGCCTTCAAGGCCGCCCTCAAGGACACGGACCTTCTTTTCGTGACCGCGGGTCTGGGGGGCGGAACCGGA
>JAITKT010000405.1 GCA_031278225.1 Deltaproteobacteria bacterium | reverse complement strand
ATTCGCCGAAACTTCCCCCGACCTCGCGCGGGTCGCTCGAATGACCGCCGCGCGCTTAAAAAAATATTTCCGACCGCCCGCGGCCCTCGAACCCCGAAACGTCATTTTCGGGAAAAATTTTTAAAATCGCTCTCGCGGCCGCGACGCTTCGTCCGCTGTGACCGCGACGACGGGTAATTGGCGGGCATTGAAAAACCCCCCGAAATCGGTTTCCGGTTCGATTTCGGGGGGGTTTGACCGTCATGTTCGGGACGTCGCTTTCGCGATGAGTTCTGGTGCCCGGAGTCGGGATCGAACCGACACGAATTGCTTCGCGGGATTTTAAGTCCCGTGCGTCTACCAGTTCCGCCATCCGGGCAAAAAAAAACATAAAACGCGAAAAAACCCCTTTGGGAAAGTCGCGAATGACGGGAACGCCGAAAAAAGGCAAAAAAAAGAGACGCCAAACGCGTCGAAAGCGGGATGATTGGCGAAAAAATTCGCGCGGCCGAAATCCGACGGACGGCGCGAAAAAAAAGCGGACAAAACCGAAGAGGAAATTATCACACGAAAGAACGAGTGTCAAGGCCGCCGCTCGACGTCCCGCCGTTTTCCCCTTTGTCCCGATTTCAACCCCCGTTCGTCCGACGCCGGGAGGCCGTGGAATGACGCCGAAAGCCCAAAAAACCGGGTAAAACGTGACCAAGCGTGAGAATTTCAATAGCCAAATAAGCATATATATGCTTATGTAAGCGTAAATAAGCTTAATTTCGGCGCGAGGGCGTCCGCGGTTTCGAAAGTCGCGCCGGGGCGTCCGCGGGTTCGAAAGCCGCGCCGGGGCGAATTCGCCATTCCGCCCGGGCTCTTGACTTTTCGACGATTTGAAAGCAACATACGATATCCCGCGACGCGAGCCGCGACTCGCGAAATCGCGGACGGACGGCGGTTTCCCGGGACGGGACGCCGGATCCGGGATTGACCGCGGATTCGCGAAAGCGTTCCCCAAGACCCGACGGATCTTCCTCGCGTCTTCCCCCGATCCCGCTCGGATCCCGCCCGGATCCCGCGAGTCGCCGGGGGCCGTCCCGGTCGAACGAAACCGCTCTTTTCGGCTCCGAATTCAACCCCAATCCGACCCGAGGCCACACCGGCGAAACGAATGCCCGCGCGCCCGCGCCTTCAAAGGGAGAAATTCATGCGTCTTTTCGAGATGGTGAGAACTTTATCGCAATTGAAGGACAAGGAAGGACGTTTTCTCTTGGGATACGTTTATCGGCACCTCGCCGAATGCGAAGGGATAAAACCGGCCGAAAACTTCAAAAAAGCTTTCAAGTGTTTCAGTGACGACATCCTGAAAGATTTTCAACCCGCTTTGTTGGGAAAGGCCTTGACTTATCTGAACATTCCAAACAGCAACGAGGAATTGTACATTAAATATCTCTCGGAAGCCGCGAAAGCCGAAGACACCGACTGCCTGAAAAAAATCAGAAATCTCATCAGATCCTTAAACCTCAAAATCGATGACCCCGACGACAGAGCTCTTTTCAAAGACTGTGTCAAATTTGTCAGAACTTCCAAAGCCAAATCTTTGTTCTTGGCCGGAGGCATATCTTTATTGCCTCATGACTCGGAGAACGAAGAAATAACATACTCCGGGATATTCGACTGGTTCGTGGAGGCCGCCGACATCGGTGACGAAATGTCGGAAATGCTTTTGGGGTATTATCACGCCGCCGGATTTTACCTTGAACCGAACAAAAAAATGGCTTTGAAATATTTGGGAAGAGCGCTCCGCAAAGGAAACACTCAAGCATCGGCCATCATCGCGGTGATATTGGAAAATGACGAGTTTCCGCCGCGCGACTTGAAAAAATTCGATGAATATTTAACCAACCAGGATGACAGACATTTTACTTTATTGAGAAAAACGGTCGAAAACCGAAACAAAAAATCGAAAAAAAAACGCGCGGACGAAGATCTTCCCCCCCAATCGCCGCGCCGGCGGGGTTTATATTGTTCCGACGCGGTCGAGCGCTCGGCGCGCTTTGGTAAGCGAAACGACGCGGAAGAATTGTTTTCCAACCCCGATTTTTGTCTGAAAGCGGCCGACCTCGGTCTGGGGGAAGCTCAACTTCAAGTGGGGTTGACGCGTTTGGAAAGCGCCGTCTCCGAAAGCGAGAAAAGAAAAGCTTTCGACATCATCGAGAAGGCCCAAAAAAACGGCGCCGCCGAATCCGACGCTCATTTGGGTTGGTTGTTGATTAACGGCGTCGGGACGAAAAGGGATTTTAAAAAAGGCCATGGCCTTTTGGAACGGGGGTGTTCGTCCGGTTCTCCTTTGGCGCTGTACCGAATGGGCCGCGCGCTTTTCGAGGGATTGGGCGTTCCGAAGGACCTCCTCGCCGCCGAAAATTATTTCTTCGAAGCCGCCGACAACGATAACGCCGAAGCCGCGTTGAAACTGGCCGAAATGTACCATAACGGGCTCGGGTCGAAAACGGATCGCTTCAAATCGCTCGCGTGTCTTTACAAAGCCGCGATCTTGGGGAACGCCGACGCCCAATATCGATACGGACGCGCGATCATGCCGAAATCCCGGCTTTCCGGACTGGTATGCGACGTGGGCGCCGCCCGCGGCGACTTCGCGTACGACGTTTTCAACTCCTCGGTGAACGGGTTGTTCGAAAACACGCCGCCCGCCGCGAAACCCCCGCGTCGGAACGGGAATTCGCGAAATGGCCGGTCCGTTTCGAAAGAGTCCCATTCCCGCAATCTCCGAACCATTTTAAACATGGAAGAAGTGGACCTTTTGGCGTCCGTCGAAATAGCTCACGAATTTTCCGACGCGATCCTCTTTTTGCAAAGCGCCGCCGAAAAGAATCATCCCCTGGCCTTGTTGCGATTGGGAGAGTGTCTCCTGACGGGAACGGACATCGAAAGGGACGTCGAATCGGCAATCGCGTATTTCGAGGCCGCGGCGGACGAGGGGGCGATCGAGGCCCACTCTTACCTCGGTCTCGCGAGTTTGTTCGGCGTCGGAAGACCGTCGGACGTTCCGAAAGCGATAAAACACTTCAAAGTCGCGGGACAACACGGAAGCGCTTTCGCTCAAACCATGCTCGGGGAAATCTACGCGAACCCGCGGCACGGCATAAACGAGGTCAAGGAGGGTTTGAGGTGGTATCGCAGGGCGGCCGCCAAAAACAACCCTTACACCTGGTATCTCCTGGCCGAGCTGTGTCACCGGGGGGAAAATCTCGAGCCGGATTTGTTCAAGGCCCTGAAATTCCACGAAAAGGCCGACGCCGCCGGGGACGCCGCCTCTCGCTTTCAGATTTACGTTTTGCTCTCGGAAAATCCTTTGAATCCGAGTCCCGAAATCGTCGAAAAGCATCTCCTGGAAAGCGCGAAAAGAGGCTCGACCGACGCCTTGTTCGTTCTCGCCAAATTGTTCCAAACGGGCAGGGTCTTCGAACAAAATGTCAAATTGGCCGTCGATTCGCACAAACTCGCCTCCGACGGGGGCCATGACGGCTCCATGGTCGAACTCGGAAAAATGTCTCTCGCGGGAACGGCCGGAACCGCCGGGATCGACGGAAGCGACGCGGCGCTCGAATATTTCCTCGAAGCGGAAAGATTGGGAAATCCCGAAGCGACGTATCTCATCGGCAAGATGTCGGCCGAAGGCCTCGCCGGGCTCCCGCGGGATCCGCGAAGGGCCTTTGAGCGCTATCGGAAGGCCGCCGCGCTCGGGCAGAGGGACGCCTTGTTCGAGATTGGAAAATTCCGGGCCGGGGAAGAGCTTTCGCCGGAAGAGTTCCGGCTGAAAGTCGATTGCCTCGAAAAGGCGGCTCGTTTCGGGCAGCCGGGCGCCGTGACAATCATGGGGGATCTCGTTCGGGAGGGCCGTCTCGGAGCCCCGGACCCCGGAAAGGCCCTCCGTTTGTACGAATACGCCGCGTCCCTCGAAGAACCGGAGGCCCTTTATCGTTTGGGCCTTCTGAGTCTCGAGGCGAAAGAGGACAAAGACCGTTTGAAAAAGGCCTTTGACTTTTTCCTCCGCGCGAGCGCCAAAAATCACGCGCCCTCCCAGTTTTGTCTCCACGTCTTTCTCGACGAGGGTCTTTTGGGAAAAAAAGACGAGGCGGGCGCGATGAAATATCTGGAGCTCGCCGCCGAAAACGGCTCCGGGGACGCCCAAAGGGAGCTGGGCTTGAGATTCCTTCGCGGCGTCTCGGTGGAAAAAGACGTTTCGGAGGCCCTCAAATGGCTCGGGAAGGCGGAGGAAAACGGCGACGGCCGCGCCTCGAGGGTCATCGCCGACACCCTTTTCAAGGGCGAAGGCGTCAAGGCCGATCCCGCGAAGGCCGTCAAACATTACGAATCGGCCGCCGACAAAGGCGACGGCGGGGCCCAATACGCCCTCGCCATGATTTGCCTGAAAGGATCGGCCGGGTTCCGGGACCCGGACAAAGCCTTCCGCCTCTTCAATCTCGCCAAGGACCGGGGATACCCGAGGTCTTTTTATTATTTGGGAGTCATGGCGGAAAAGGGCGAGGGCACCCCCAAAGACC
>JAITKT010000389.1 GCA_031278225.1 Deltaproteobacteria bacterium | reverse complement strand
AGCGGGGTCGCCTTCGGGGCGCGCCGGATCCCGGTCGTCGGGGAAGAGTTCCGAATCGTCCGCGACGGGGGGCGCGTCTTTGGTTTTGTCTTCGTCCATGGGTTTACCCTTTGATTGTTCGTCGCCGCCGCGGGCGGGGAGATCTTTCGTTGTCCGGAAAGCTCCGGGTGTTTCGCGGTCGGAATTCCCCCCGCGCGGACGGGTTCGGGAAACGGTGTCGAAAACGGGAAAACCCCGAATTCCCCGAAGGACGCCGAAAAGAGATCGGGCGGGATTTCGGGTTTCGCGCGAGAGGTCGATTCAGGTTAGCAAACGGCGGCGAAAATGACAACGGTCGGGAACGCGGGAAAACACCGCGGGTCGCGAAACAAACAGTCAAAAACAATCAATGGGAGGAGAATCGTCAAAAACAAGCAAACGAAGCGGTTAAACGAAAGGAGAGGGGAGATTCGCGAAAGTCGCGATTAAAGACAAACAATTCGGAAAAATTCGTCAAAACACCGGTTCACGATAATTTTTCGTCAATGACAAACAAAGGGAGAAAAGCGAAAAAAAAAGGGGGGACGGAAGCCCCTGATTTTTTCCGGCTCCCGCGGCCCGCGGCCCGCGCTTCGCCGGAAGGGGATTTCGGGTTTTTCGGGGATCGTTTCGCGATTGGTTTCGCGATTCGATTTCAAGGGGCTTCGCGCGGGCCTCGGAACCCTCTCGCGCGTTGTTTTTTCGCAGCCGGGAATCGGGTTTCGCCGCGCGGGGGAAGTTCTCACCGAAAAAAAAGGGGGCCGCCCCGGAGTTTTCCGCCGGGAGCGGCCAAGCGTCGGACGTCCGCGCGTCGGGCGGTCTCGCGTCGGATGTCTTCGAGTTCGCTGGGAAGGCGCCGGCGCCGGTGCCCGGGAAAATTTTTTTTGTGATTCGTCGATGCCGGAAAATCCGCGGTTTTCGAGGGGACGGGGGCCGTCATCCGGAGGGGCGTTCCGCGACGGGCCGTTTTTTCGCGGGGCGTTTTCGGGGGGGTCCGCGAACGCCCCGGGCGGGACGGGTCCTTTGGCGGATTGGCGGTGGGGACGTTTTTTTGTTTTTGTTTTTGTTTCTTTTGAGGGACGGGGTGGAAAAAATGTTTCCCCGCGGTTCCCCTTCCGCGGGCGTTTCATTTCCGGGCGGCGTTTCGAAGAGGATTCGAAGCGTCGGGAGCGGGGGGAGTTTATTCGGGGGGCTTTCGAAACGCGTCAGAATTTCATGACCCTGAATCCCGGCGGGGTCTCGAGGTCAAAGCGTCCGGGGCGGGACAGGAAGCCGGAGTTGACTTCCTCGTATTTAACGGTGAGGGTTTTGTCCGAGCCGTCCTTCCAGGAGAGGACGAGGCTTCCGGGGAAGGGGAAGAGTTTTTTGTCCCGGTCTTCCCTGGAGTGGAGGCGGTAATCGCCGTAGGAGACGTTCAGTGTCGTTTTGCCGTTTTCGATGAAGAGGATGCTTTCGATTTTCGGGGGGTTTTCCTCGGAGTAGTCGGGGCCTCCCCTGACCGCGACGCGGAGGGTTTTTCCGGGGTCCCCGGAGGCGAGGTCGAAGACGGTCTCGCTTATGACGGTCGAGGGAAGGGCGGTCAAGGCCTGGGCCCGGGAGGGCGCCTCGGGGAGGGATCCGGAAAAGACGTTCAGGAAGGTTTCGGGGTCGAGGGGGACGGGAACGCGCGAGAGAAGGGAGTCGTCGCCGGCGGGGCCCTCCCGGGAAACGCCGGACGCGTAATCGAAGAGCTTGAAGATTTTCCCGTCGGAGACCGCCCGGAGGGCGGGCGTCCCGAAGACCAGGACCGTGAAGGAGTAGGTGTCGGGTTTTTCGGCCACGAGTTCGAAACGGTAAGTCGAGGAGTTTTTGCCGCTTCGGTAGGTCGCCTCCCCCCTCACCCCGAAGGTTTTGAGGCCGTCCCCGAGGAGGAAGAGGTCGTTCGCGAGTTTCAGGGCCTCGGGCGAGCCGCGCGAGGGGTCGGAGCCGGTCGCGACGTTGGTTTTGGGGGCCGCGAGGGTGCAGGAGAGGGGGAGGAGGACGAGAAGGAGAGACATGACCGCGAGGGCGACGGGGGCGGTCGGGACCGGAAGAAGGGCGGCCCGGGCCGCGGGAAGACCCCCGCGCGGGTCGTCCTTTTCTTTCGTCGTCGGGGTCGCGCGGCGCGGGGCCGGGCGGTCATTCGCTTTCGAGGTTTCGGAGTTTTTCATGGATGCTTTCCGGGAGCTCGTGGTTTTGTTCCAGGGCTCTCGAGTAGGCTTTGGCGGCCAGGAGGGGTTTTCCGAGTTTGACGAGGACGTCGCCCAGGTGTTCGAGGATCAAGGGGTCCTCGCCGGAGAGGCGGGAGGCTTTCTCCAGGAGGGGAAAGGCCTTTTCGAAGTTCTTCATCTGATAGTAGACCCAGCCCAGGGTGTCGACGTAGTAACCGTTGTCGGGCTTGAGGGTGTTGGCGCGGACGGCCAGGGCCAGGGCCTCTTTCAGGTTGGTTTTTTGCTCCGCGTAGGTGTAGGCGATGTAGTTTATGGCGTCCGCGAAGCCGGGGTCCAGTTCCACGGCCTTTTCCATGGCCTTGACGCATTCGTCCTTCCGCCCGAGGCGATCCTCCACCACCCCCAGACTGAACCAGACGTCGGGGGAATCGGGGAAGAGTTTCAGGCCCTCCAGGTAGAGGTCGCGGCTCTGGGTGAGGTGGTCCATCTCCTCCATGATCCTCCCCGTCGCCACGAGGAGCATGGGGGAATTGGCGTCGTTGCGCCGGGCCTCGGTGAGGGCCTCCAGGGCCTCCAGTTTCCGGTTTTCCGAGGAGAGGAGGGAGGAGCGGAAGAGGGCCGCGTCGGCGTAGAGCTCGCTCCGGGGCGGGAAATTCTTGAGTTGCTCGAGGGCCGCGTCGATGTCCCCGCGCCGGGCCTCGGTCAGGGCGAGGAGGTAACGGGCCTTGTGGCTTTCGGGCTCTTTTCGGAGGATTCGCTTGAATTCCCCGGCCGCCCGGGCGAAGAGGCCCTCCTCGTAGAACATGAGGCCTATCGTCAAGGCCGCGTCCTCGCCCGTCTGGGGCGCGCCCGCCAGCTCGTCCAGGAGGTCCGCGGCCTCGGACCTTTTCCCCGCTTTGACGAGGATCCTCGCGAGCCTGGCCTTGGCCATCTGGATGTCGGGACGGTGCCTCAAGATTTGGCGGTAGTTTTTCTCCGCGGCCCGGGCGTTTCCGAGCTGCTCGTTTATGAGGGCGAGCTCGATCAAGGCGTTCACGAAGTCGGGCTTTTTCGCGACCGAGCTCGCGAAGTGCCTCGCGGCCCGGGCGTTGTCGCCCTTCCTCTGCGCGACCCTTCCCAGGAAATAGTCCGGGAGGTGGGAGGCGGGGGAGAGTTCGGAGAGGTCCCGGAAGGTTTCGGAGGCCTCGTCCAGCCTCCCGCTTTCGGCGTAGAGGGCCCCGAGGTAGCTTATGGCCTCCTCGTTTTTGGGGTCCAGCCTCAGGGCCTCGAGATAGTTTTTTTCGGCCTCCGGGTACCTCCCCGCGACGGAGGCGAGGTAGCCCGCGAAGAGCCTCGGCTCGGGGTCGTCGAGGTTTTGGGCCATCGCGCCGTCGAGGCGGACCCGGGCCTCGTCCAAGCGGCCGTTTCTCGCGAGGAGCTTGGCCGTTTCGAGTTCGAGGTAGTAGGGCTCCCCCGCCGCCTCGGAGGCCTTGCGGAGGGCCGCGACGGCTTCCTCGTCCTTGTGGGCGAGTTCGTCGTACTGGGATTTCAAAAACCAGTAGTAGCTTTGGGTGGCGCGCCTGGCCTCCGGGTCGAGGCGGCCGGCGCAGGAGGGAAGGAGGATCGAAAGCGCGAGCAGGACGATCGCGGCGGGAAGGGCCCGCGCGCGCGGTCTTCCCGTCCCGGGGACAAAGCCCTCCCGCGGGGCGGCCGCGGCCCCGGGGGAACCCGCGATTTCCCGCGGGGATTCGGATTTTGTCTCGTTCGGTCGGGGCATGGGGCGATTGTTTCC